>CALFYU010000116.1 GCA_937952455.1 uncultured Planctomycetaceae bacterium | reverse complement strand
CGGGCTGCGCCCGCCCCGATTGCTGAGCAATCGCGGCCACCCGGAAATCGTTTCAGATTTCTATGTTGCAGCACCGACTCTTTCTTAGATGCGATTCGTTGCCGAGGGAGATGGAGGTTGGATTGGCGTCGGTTGGTGACGCAAACGCTTGCTATGACCGTTCTCCCTCTTAGCGGAGGTCTTCGCGGAGCCGTGCCCAACGTTGGCGCATGTCGGTGAGTGTCTTTTGATGCTGGTCGTCGCCGGCGAGGTTGACCAGTTCCTGCGGGTCGGTTTCCAGGTCGTAGAGTTCCTCGCGGAGTGGGTCGGATTCGACGTAGCGGATGTATTTCCAGCGCGCCGTGCGGACACCCTCGGATTTGGGGATCCGCGCGTGGGGAAACAGGTGCTCATAAAACCACTCGTCCCGCCAGGGGACCGTTTCTCCGTCAATCAGCGGGACGAGGCTTTGGCCCTGCATCGTGGCGGGTGGTTTCACGTCGGCCAATTGCAGGATCGTGGGCGCAATGTCGATGTTGAGCACCATTTCGTCGCGGATCTTGCCGCGGGCAGATTGGGGGGCCCGCGGGTCGTAGATCAATAGCGGCGTGCGGATGGATTCTTCGTACATCAACCATTTGCCCGCCAACCCGAACTCGCCCAGAAAGAATCCGTGGTCCGATGTGTAGATGATCACCGTGTTATCGAGCAGGTCTTGTTCGCGTAATTGCTCAACGATCGTGCCGACGACGCGGTCGACGCCGGTGATCAACCGGTAATAGTCCTTGACCGAATCCTGATACATCTCGGGCGTCGCGAAACGGATCTCCCAACGGACACGTCCTTCGGACGCTTGTAACCACTCTGGCAGTTTCTCGAAAACCGCCGGTTCGGTCTTGGGGACGGTGGGGATTGTCACGTCGCTATACAAATCATCGTAGCGGTGGTCGGGTTGGAACGGGTGCGGATCGCCGTCCTGGCAGTGCGCGGCTTTGAAGCTCACGGCCAGGCAAAACGGCTCGTCCGCCTTAGCCGTCTTGAGAAACTGGACCGCCCCGTCCTCCATCTTTTGCGTCATGTGCACGAGGTCGTCGGGATAGAAGTAACGGCCCTGTCCGGCGAAGCCGTCCCAATAATCGAAGTCCTCTTTGGGCAGTTTCCCGCCGACGCCCCACTTGCCCACAAAGGCGGTGCGGTAACCGTTTGCACGCAGGAGCATGGGATAGGTGTTGGCCATGGCCTCAGGGGAAAGCGTGGTGCGGAAATCGTGCACGCCATGCCGCCGCGCGTATTGGCCGGTCAGATAACTCGCCCGGCTGGTGGCGCAGATCGAGGTGGTGGCGAACGAATTGCGAAACAGCACGCCGCCGGCCGCCAATCGGTCGAGGTTGGGGGTCTGAATGATCGGGTTGCCCATCGCCCCCAGCGTGTCGAAACGCTGGTCATCGGTCAGCAAGAAAATAATATTTGGCCGTGCGACATCGGCCGCATGAAGTTCATGCACCACACTGAACCAGCAAGCCACGAGGGCGGTCGTGACGACCGCGATCGGTTTCAGATTCATTGTTCTCAGTCTATCGCTCTGGAAGGTAGTGCAATTCAGCAGTCGTTGCAGCGGATTTCTGTAAAGATTTTCGGCTCCGCGTCGGCGTTTGAAATCGCAAAATCAATCAGACACCGCAAGGCCTTGGAGGCATCCGGTAGTCCGTGTTTGGCGGCCATCTCTTGCAGATACGTCATTTGGCGATCTTTTAGCATCACGGTCTGTTCTTGTGCGCTACTCATCGTTGACTTCCTCCGGGAAAACTCGGATTGTTTTGTCAAACAAATTTGCGCGAACGCCAATGACAGCCTATCGGGCGACGGTGCCACGGGCAATGCTGATCCCATGTTCCGGCGACCCCGTTTCGGGCGCGACCCCCGGCGGAGCCGGGGGCTGCTGGCGATTGCGCGCGATCCCCACTCGTTCAGCCGCTGGCTTTGCCGGGGGGTATGCCGACGGGTTGCGAATTTCAACATTTCGACGATGATGGAATCACAAGCATTTACCAGGAGCGACCGACATTGTTTGACATCATCATTGTGGGCGGCGAAGTCATTGACGGGACAAAGGCCCCCCGTGTCCGCGCCGACGTGGGGATCACCGGCGACCGGGTTCGTGCGATCGGCAACCTCAGCACGGCCGAGGCCGCCAAGAAAATCGACGCCCACGGCAAGATCGTCGCGCCCGGTTTCGTCGACGTACACAACCACAGCGACGGTTGGCTGCTCAAAATCCCGCACCTGCTCCCCAAAACCACGCAGGGCTTCACCACCGAAGTCTTGATGGCCGACGGTATCTCCTACGCACCGGTCACGCCGCACACCGCCCGCGATTGGATTTTTTACTTAAAAGCGCTCAACGGGCTGGGGCTGGCTGATTACAGCGGGTGGGAAAGTCTCGAAGATTATTTGAATTTGCTCGACGGCCGCACCGTGCAGAATGTGATCTCGCACATTCCGTATGCAAATATTCGTGCCAACGTGCGGGGCTGGGGGCGCGGCGCAGTCGACGACTTTCAAATGCGGCAAATCAAAGCGGCCATCGTCGAGGGAATGGAGCAGGGGGGCGTGGGGTTGTCCACCGGGCTGGACTACATCTGCCAATGCTTTTCCAC
The DNA here is from genome assembly GCA_937952455.1 of uncultured Planctomycetaceae bacterium. GTDB lineage: Bacteria > Planctomycetota > Planctomycetia > Planctomycetales > Planctomycetaceae > Symmachiella. The sequence goes on along the minus strand of CALFYU010000116.1, from coordinate 8,116 downwards.
CACCGACGAATTGGCCGATGCCTGCACGGCGATGGCTCCCGCGGGCGGATTATACGTCACGCACGTCCGCTATAAACGGGGCACGATGGAGGGCATTCGGGAAGCAGCCGAAATCGGCCGACGGGCCGGCATCCCCGTGCATATCTCGCACCTCAAGGGAGCAGACTTCCAGGCGGTCGCGGAGATTCTCGAATTCCTGGAAACGGCGCGGCGGGAGGTGGACCTGTCGTTCGACGTCTATCCCTATATGCCCGGCTCGACGATGCTGAATTATCTGCTTCCCTACGACGTCTGGGAAGAGGGGCCGATCGAGGCCCTCGCCAAACTCGCCGATCTTGTGATTCGTGAGCGGACGGAAGTCGGACTGAGGAATTACAAGCAGACGCTCGACAATATCTTTTTCGCCTGGATTCATTCCAAGGAAAACTCCCGGCACCAGGGAAAAAGTCTCAGCGAATTCGTCGCTACATCGGGCAAACCGGCGGCCGAAGCGATCTTGGATCTGCTGATCGATGAACGGATGGGCGTGTTGATGGTCGTGAACGAGGGGGATGCCCCGCATATCGAACCATTGCTTCAGCACGATCTGTATATGATGGGGACCGACGGCATTTATACCCCGGACGGACCGGTCCATCCCCGGATGTACGGTTCGGCCACGCGGTTGTTAGGCCCGCTCGTCCGCGACCGGCGGCTGTTTTCCTTGGAAGACGCCGTTTACAAACTGGCCGGCTATCCCGCGCGGCGGTTTGGACTGGTGAATCGCGGCGAAATTCGCGAAGGCAATTATGCCGACGTCGTGGTCTTCGACGCGGAGAATGTGACCGACCATGCGACGTTTGAGGAGCCGCGGCAACTGTCGACCGGCATCGAACACGTGCTTGTCAACGGCGTCCCGATCATCGCTAACGGCATCGCCGTGGAAGACCTTCCGGACCGGCTACCGGGCCGGTATTTGAAATTCCACCGCGACGAGTGATGCCGAGTCAGATCTCGGGTGGCACTGGCGGCTCGTCCGCCAGTGCCGAGTTACGGTACGTTTTCGTGGCCAATGCAAGTCCGATCTGGCATGCAGCATTGACGACCTATATCCCATCGCTTGGTTCGTGTCCAAGTCCGATGACGTACTCGTCGACAAGTTCATCATACCGTGCGCGGTTTTCGTATGTCGGCTGGAATTTCGATTGTAGCACTCGTAGTTCCTGGATCACCTTGTCTGAATGCCCAGCTTCCAGTTCTAGGAGGGTGGTGTCGACTAATTCCTTCGACGCACTTCCGTACCAGGCATTCGCGTTGAAGTTCTCGAACGTGCCCACAACGAATGCGACCAGACAGCACATCCCGATTGCGCAACATCCCAAGGCAATCCGAAGCCACCGCCGCGGTTGGAACTCCGACACAAGCCACGAAACCGGCAATGCGACACATAGCGTGAAAATGGCCTCGATAGGCATGCCTCTCCCCTTTGACAACGTCTTCGTCCCTGAGAAGCACTGGCGGACAAGCCGCCAGTGGCACCCCCGATGAAACGTCTGGCAAGTGGTTTATCACGACAACCGGTAGTGCCGTGTCGCATTCTCATGGAACAATTTGTGTTGTTCCTTAGCGGGCCGATTGCGGACGATCTCTTTGAGGGCATTGACCCACTGGGCATAGGTCGATTTCAGCGTGCAAACCGGCCAGTCGCCGCCGAACACGACGCGGTCCGGGCCGAAGCTGTCGAGGCAATAGTTGACGACCGGTGCCAAATCGGCCGGTTTCCAGGTCTTCGGCGTGGCGGTGACGACGATCCCCGAAATCTTGCAGATCACGTTGTCCCGCTCGGATAACTCCCGCACACCTTTCTTCCACGTGTTGATCGCCTTTTCGTCGGTGCTGGTGACGTCCATATTGCCGCAGTGGTCGAGAATGAACCGCGTCTTGGGACATTGATCGACGAGTTTCACGGTGTCGACCACTTCGCCGCTGCGGACGCACAGGTCGTAACTGAGGTCCATGTCGCCCAGCAATTGAACGTTCTTGACGAATTGCGGCTGCAGGCACAACCCGCGCGGAATGTGCGCATCGTGCAACACCCGGCGGACCCCCTTGATGTACTTCCCGTCGGCGACTTTTGTGATGTAGTCGGCAAACTCCGGCGAACTGGGCCGGCCGGAAATCACGGCGGCCACGGTCGGATTGTCGTCGCGGGCGCACAATTCTTTGATGTGCTCCGCCTCTTTGACCTGATAGTCGGGATGCACGTCGACTTCCATGTACACAGCTTTGACGATGTTCAACCCCTCCGTCGCCGTGAGGTAATCGGCGGTGAGGTAGTTGCGGTTGAGAACTTCGACCCCCTTGTTCTTAGTCCAGGGGATATTGAATTCCCCCAGGTCCCACAGGTGCTGGTGCGTGTCGATGATGGGAATATTCGCGAGGTCATTCACGTCGTCGGCTTTCAGAAACGGCGCGGCGCCCGGGGCAATCAGAGCACCGGTGGCCAGCGCCCCGGCGGAGGCGTGCGACAAAAACTCACGGCGATTCAGCGTCTCGGTCATCGAACGGCTCCTGGTGATTAGGGGGGGCGGCGTGGGCGAGAATTCATCGTACCGGAGACAATTCACAGTGGCAATTGTTGGCTGCCGCCACTGCAGTGAGCGCACTAATCCGCAAAGACGTCACGACCTGAAGTCTGCCCGGCAAATTGACGTCGAACCTCGGGGAAGTCTTACCCATTCGGGCCGTTTGGCCTAGGTTTTGATGAGCGGCCGCCGGTGCGCGCGGTCAGTAGCTAGAGAGGACCGGCACGCGTTCCCGGAGCAGTTGCTATGCAGGAAATGAATCCATATTACGCCCACGACTCCGCCGTGGGACCTGTATTCGATGCGGCTACGTGGAATACCCGCTGGGCCTTCGCCACGATCATGATGGCGCTGGGGATGTTTGTCGTCTTTTCAGTGGCCGGCTATGTTTTTTATGACCCTACGCTGCTGGCGAAATTCGATGGTGAAGTTTGGCGCGACCTGCAAAGTGAAATCGGCAGGTTGTGGAGAAACTATCCGCTCTATTCGCAAATCGGTCTGGCGGTTGCCGGATTTCTAGCCTATCTCGGGTTGACCGGCGCCGTGTCGACGGTGATCGATTGCAGCGATCCTGACTTTTTCCTCCGCGTCGGCGCCGGCGGGATTTCGCTGCGGGTGCCCGATGGCCTGGATTTTCGCAAGCTCGGTTTCGTGTCGCGGATTCTGCGGCTGGACTTGCCCTGGCAGGACGTGGCCCAATGGACGGTCACGCAGACGAAACAACTCGGTTCGATGTCGCCGCACGCCGGCAATATCTCGGCGAAGCTGACGGTTCGCACCACGGCCGGCAAAAAATATGTGGTTAACTTGGATCACTTCCGCGAAAACGGCCACTTGATCTGGAAACGCATCGGGGAGGCGGCCGATCGGGTTCCGGCGCAGCTCGACGTTCCCACGCCGACAGCACGGCATGAACAGCCGCTTGCATCCGGACCGCAGGAAACGCGGACGGTGATCGAAACCGTGCTCATTAAACAGCTCTATTCCCCAACCAGCGCCGCCGTATTCAGCGACGCGGCCACGGGCAAGTTCGTGCAATTCGCGGTCGGTGGCGGAGACATCCTGCTCGATCTCCCCGCCCAGGCGCTCAATGATGCCGAAACCGCGCGGGCCGGCGATTACTTTGCCGCGCTGGGCGAAGAACTGCAGTCGTCGGAACTACTTGATCGTCCTGGCGGCATCGCGGTCGGCGTCCAGCAATCGTATCAAATTGAGTTGCACGCCGACGTCGAGCGCGCCGCCGCATTGGCGATGGACATTTTCTCTGAAGTCTACGGTCTCCCGGAAGATTTCGAACTGACCATCGAGACGCTTTGACGCACCTTTCGATGTCGGACGAGATTGGTCTCACCAATGCCTTTGACCTTAAGCATGCATTTTTCTCGCCACAGAGAACACAGAGGCCACAGAGAAACGATATGCAGCGAACCACGAATATCTGCAATCGAACAAGCGTGCGGGATTGAATTGTTTTGATTCAGGGATCGCCGATTACCGATCCCATCCACTATTTCAGCCAACTCTACCTTCCTTTGTCTCCGTGTCCTCTGTGCCCTCTGCGGCAGTCTTTTCTTCAATCTACAAGCGTCATCAGATCCAGTCGTCGGCGCCCAGATCAGAGAATTCATCGAGGATTGTGCTCCGCAGGATTTCTCGCTGCCAACCCGGCTCGTGGATCGGCCAGCATTGCACGTGCAGTCCGTCGCGGCTGCGGGTGCGGGGCTGCCGATGCTCGTGGACGTCCCGCCAGCAGTTTCTTTCGACGATTTCTAGCTGAGGCGGACTAAAGCCGGTGTTTCCGCGGCGGCCGGTGATATGTCCCTGGTCGAAAATTGTGATCACTGTCGGCTGCGGTAGGTCGAGCAACCGCCAGGCGATCGCTTCGTGACTGCTCGTGCGATAGATCGATTTCAGTTCCAAGATGTCACCCGACAAGCGGGCGGCATCGTTGAAGAACCATTGCCGGGGCAGCATCAGGCGCGCCGCCAACAGGTTCGCCCACTGTTCGCGGTCCGTGTTGGTGATCTCCTCATCGCGCAGCGCCAGGCGATCGCAGACCCGATAGGCGGCGGACTCCCCCAACTCGTGGGCGACCGCCCAATGCAGGCGTTCTGGACGGTCATCCGGGCGGATGAAGATTGACGAGCGGCCGGCGAGGCGTTTGTGGACGCCCCTCGGCTGCAGCGAACGGTCAATGGCCACGGCAATCCGCAGCCGCCGTGCGATGAGCACCGCATCCACCGGCGGCGTCGTGATTTCTGCTTCCTCCAACAATTCCTCAGCGACCGCTTCCAGTACCGCGTCTAAATCCGTGATTGTCGTGTGAGAAAACATGATGCGTGGGTCCTGCAATCAGGGGTAAATAGTGTACAAATATACACTATCAGCGGGAGCGGCGGAAATCCAGTCAGAACCGGTATTTTTTGACGGGCGTGACGCAATTGGTCAGCCCGACTTTGCCGGTTATGCGTGTTATGCCCGATCGTCTGGATTTTTTGTTCACGACTCTTGTAGGGCTCAATGGTGGGTGGCGTGGTGCGATTGGTCGAATTGTGCCGAATCTAATCAATCAAAGCGTCATTCCGGCCGATCCGAATGATGCTGTGGAATCGATCGCATCAGCGGGACCACCCGTTGCTGCGCGCGGTTCCGCGCTGATGAGCCCGTCTTGATGAATCCTCCACGACTTGAAGCAACAGGGTGCGCCACGGTGACCGATACGCGACAAACAAGGGGACGAATCCAAATGCACAATCCCACACCCGAAGGCCGTCCGGCTTCCCGCGCAGAAGATCAGCAACTTCATCCCCGCCGCCCCGGTTTAGTCTTGGCGCTGGTGCTCGTGGCGATGGGAGCGGGGTCCGCCTTGGCGATTTGGATGCATGCGCCGACCGAAGCGGCTTACGTTGGCTATCTGCAGGTCGCGGCCAAGCCCATCACCGCCGGTCGCGACGCCCGGATTGCGAAGGTGCTTGTGCAGGAAGGGCAATTGGTTGAAGCGGGCGCTCCGCTGTTCGTATTGTCCGATGCCCGCTTAGAATCCGACCGGGCGCTGGCCGAACGCACCGTACAGCGGCTCGATGCGGAGTTGTCGCAAGCCCAAGCGCGGGCAGTCGTCGAATTGCAATGGCGGCTGGACGAACTCGACCAGGACATCTTCGAATCGCGGTTGAAGTCGGCGAAGTATCTGCAAGAAAAACTGGCGCACGAGGTCGAACGGATCGCCCGCAAGGAGTTGTTGAAGGAATTCGATAATCCATTCCGCCAAAAAACGGTACAAGGTCAAATCCGGCAGATCGGCCAGGATGAACGGTCGATCGTCGACGAAAAGGCCCGCGTGGATACGATGCTTAAGGTGCACGAATCGGAAAACGCAATCGAGGTGGCTGCGGCGCAGATCGAAATGTGTGATTCCCGCGTGGCCGAAATGGAAAAACTCAAAGCCGAACTTCCGGATAAGGTGCGGCTCTCAATGGGGATTCATGTCGCCGAAGCCCGCTTGGCCGAAGCACAGGATGCCTTACAGCAACTGGAGGAATCTCAAGCGGAACTCACTCTGCGGGCGGAATTACCCGGCACGATTGGTGCGATGACTCTCCAGCCGGGCGACGCGGTGACGGCGACCGAGCCTTTGGTGGAGATTCTGGATGCCGATCATCGTTATCTGATCGTGCACGTCCGCTCGACCGACATCGACCAATTTGCCAAGGGTACGGAACTCGATTTGGAATTCCCGAACTCCGTGCATCGGCTCGGCCGCGTGGTGAAGACCTCCACGAAGGCCGTTCCCGCCGATGCCGAAGCGGGGGCCTGCCGCATTTCCCAGATCGCCGTGCACATCGAACCGGCCGGAAAAATCTGGCCCGAGGTGCCCTACGGAACGACGATCAAGGTCCGGCCCGAGGATTGATCGTTCCAGAGGCCGGTCCATTTCCCGATTGTTGACATCAACCCAATTTGATATGTTGGCACGTGCGGTTTACGTCAACGTTGCCGGACACATTCAGCAAGCGGGGGTGCGGTGTCATGCTCTCAATCCTGGGAAATCCACGAGCGGCGTGTGACGGGGTCTCGCGGCGGCAGATTTTGCAGGCCGGCGGCGCGGGTTTATTGGGCATATCGCTGCCGAAGTTCCTGCGGGCCGAAGCGAGCGAAGCAGTGCTGCCGGCGCGGGCCAAGTCGGTAATTTTTTTGTTTCTGTTCGGCGGTCCCAGCCAACTGGAGACGTTTGACCTTAAGCCCCAAGCCCCCGCTGACATCCGCGGGCCGTTTCAGCCGATTGCCTCGCGCACCCCAGGTCTGCATATTTCGGAGCATCTGCCGCGGACGGCCGCCATCACCGACAAAGTCTGCGTACTGAAGACGATGACGCATCCCTACAACGATCACAGCGGGGCAGGGCACTACATTCAGACCGGGCACCGCTGGCAGATTCCGATCGGCGGTGGATTTGCGACGACACCAAACGACTGGCCGTCGATGGGGTCGGTCACGGAATACGTATCGCAGCGGACAAGCACCGGCGCCCGCGACCTGCCGAGTTATGTGGTCCTGCCGAATTGGCTCGGGGGCCTGCAGGAAAAAGGGCAGTACCGCCGGCCGGGGGAATACGGCGGATGGCTCGGACGGGGCTACGATCCGCTGACAACCAATATTCAAAAGAAGGACCTGGACGATAACCCCTACTGGCGGGATTGCAGCGACGACGAGTTGAAATACGAGATCCAAGGCCTGGTGAATCCGGCGGCGCTGACCATGGACCGGCTGCAGACACGCAAGGCGCTGTTGTCGCAGTTCGACGGTTCGCGGCAGACGCTCGATGCTTCGAAGGCGCTGAACACTTACGACCGTTTTCAACAGCGGGCGCTGGATCTTGTTGCGTCGGAAAAGACGCGCACGGCGCTGGACATTCAACAGGAAGCGGCTCCGCTCCGCGATCGTTACGGCCGGCATCTATACGGGCAATCCTGCCTTATGGCGCGGCGGCTGGTGGAAGCGGGCGTGCGGTTTGTCACCGTGCATTACGATTGCGTCGACGGCTATAGCTGGGATTCGCACCGCAGCAGCCATTACCTGCAGAATCATCTGATCCCCACGTTCGATCAGGCGTACAGCGCGCTCATCAGCGATCTGAGCGATCGCGGATTACTGGACGAAACCTTGGTGGTGGCGATGGGCGAAATGGGCCGCACGCCGAAGCCGAACAAGACGTGGGGCCGCGGGCATTGGAGCACGCTGTTTCCGGCAGTTCTGGCCGGGGCCGGGATTCGCGGCGGCATTGTCTACGGCGAAACCGACGAGGACGCCGGCCACCCGATCGACAAAGCGACCAGCCCCGAAGATCTGGCGAAGACGATTTATTGGGCGCTGGGCATCGACCCGGACCTGCGGATCAAGAACGCCGAAGGCCGCCCGACCGACATCGTCGACGGCGGCCGCCCGGTCGTCGAACTTTTTGGCTAGACCGCTCCCATCAACTCCCAAACCGACGGCTTTGCCGTCGCCCGCGGGCGACGGACCTCACGCAACGGCGCGGCGTTCGCAACGGATAT
>CALFYU010000115.1 GCA_937952455.1 uncultured Planctomycetaceae bacterium | reverse complement strand
GTAGGCCTCGGGATCGACTCCCTTGCGGCGTGCATCATATTCGACTCGCGCATTGTTCATCACAGTCTTGACCGGACCGGGACAAATGCAATTCGAGGTGATGCCGGCCGACGCGTATTCAATCGCGATCGTGCGGGCCAGCCCCATCACACCATGTTTGCTGGCGACATAACCGGCTGCATGCATACTCGGGATGCGGCTGTTGATCGATGCGACGGTGATGATCCGCCCCCAACCAGCGGCGACCATATCGGGCAGCACCGCCTTGCAGAGCAAAAACGGGGCGGTGAGATTCAGTTGCAGCGTACGATCCCAAAACTCCTCGTCGAACTCGGCCACCGGGGCCGGCTGGGCGCTGCTGCCGATCCCGGCGTTATTGACGAGGATGTCCACCGGCCCCATTTGAGATTTCACTGTTGCGGCGAGTTCCGCGGCGGCAGAACGCTGGTAGAGATCGACGGGAAAGGCGACGGCGGTTCCCCCTTTTGAGGCGATTTCCTCGACGAGGCCGTCGAGTTGGTCCTGCGAGCGCGCAGCGGCGGCGACGCGGGCGCCTTCGGCGGCGAAATCGAGCGCGATCGCACGGCCGATGCCGCGTCCCGCGCCGGTGACCAATGCGGTGCGTCCATCGAGTTTACCGGCCATATCGGGGTCCTTGTGTGTTGGAGGGAATGTCGGTTGGTTGGGGGGAGCGAGGTTTTTGGTGGAGGACGGTGCACGGATATGCCAATCGGCGGCGGGAATCTCGGCGTCCGTCCACTGCGACCGCAAGCGGTCGGTTTGGGGTTTTGCTGCGCGGCAGCTTAATGGATGCATGGACCGGTTCACAACCGTGAGGTGTGGTTGTCTCAATTCCCCAGGCGTGGTGGTCGCGAATCGGACCGGCGAATTCTGCCGGTGCTTTCGTGGGGGACTCGCCTTGTTGCGAAACGCCCGCCGCGTTATTCTCCCGCGACTTCTACATACCCTCTCAACTCATTTCTCCTCTCAAAAACGGCGGAGGTGCGCCGGGCCGCACGGTCTGTGCGCGGCAAATCTGCCGACAGCGCGCATGATCCGATTGGGAATCGTTGATTTCGATTCGTCCCACGCGGTCGAGTTTACGAAACGCCTGAACCACGTCGGCGTGGACCGCGACCAATATGTCCACGGGGCGCGGGTCGTCAGCGGCTCTCCTGGAACTTCGACTATGTCCCCGGACCGAATCGCTCCACACACCCGACAGTTACAAGACATGGGCGTGACGATTGTCGATCAGCCGGGCGACATGCTCGGTGAAATCGACGGCGTCTTGATCCTCTCGCTGTGCGGCGATGCCCATCTGCCGCAGGTGCGGCCGTTTCTGGCGGCGGGCGTGCCGGCGTACGTTGACAAGCCGTTTGCCTGTTCGCGGGCCGACGCACAGGAGATGGTGCGCCTCGCTCAGGAAAGTGGCGTGCCAATTTTCAGCGCGTCGGCGATGCGGTATGCAGAGGAGTTACTGCAGTTTCAACGTCGCGCGGACGACTACGGGCCGGTGCTGGGAGGGCTCAGTTACGGTCCGGCTTATCGCATGGAGGGGAATCCGGGATTGTTCCACTACGGCATCCATCCCACGGAGCTGTTGTGCACCGTGATGGGTCGAGGCTGCACCGAGGTCACGCACGTTGGCACGCCGACCGCGGATGTCGTGACGGGACGATGGGACGGCGACCGCGTCGGCACGTTGCGAGGCATCGTCCGGGGCGCGACGAGGTACGGGGCGCTGGCATTTTGCGAACGGGCAGTCGTGCCGATCGATATTTCGTCGCGCTTCGCCTATCGCAATCTGTGCCGCGAGATCGTGCAAATGTTTGAATCGGGGACGGCAGCCCTGGTTCCAGAGACGATATTGGAAACGGTAGCCTTCCTCGAAGCGACGCTGCGCAGCGAAAATAGCGGCGGCGCGGCGGCCCCATTGAATTAGGGCGAAAAACCAAGGACACACAACGATGGCGTTCCGACTTGCAATCCTCTGTTGCATCACCGTGTGGTTGATCCTGGGCGGATCATCTGCGCATGCGCAGGACTTTACGGTGGTCACCGAAACCTACGACCTCAACGCGCAAAAGGTGATCGGCCGTAGTCGCTCGATCTTTCATGCAGGAGAGGTTTACGACCATGTGATGGGCTTGGGCGAAATCACGAAGTTTCAGCCGGCGCTAGAGCAGTTTACGATTTTCAGCGAGTCACCCAAGCTGGCCACGACGATCACGTTCAAGGAGATCATGGAAAAGCAGCGCGAATTCGACAAGCAGATCCAAAGCTACATCGCCGTTTTGAGAAAAAGGGGCGGCGTGGAAACCCTCCGCAAGGCGGGCGAGTTGGAGTTTCAATTGCAGCCGGTGTTTCAGAAGCAGTCCGATGAAAAGCGGCACATGCTGACGATGGCGAGCGAATACTACACCTATACCGTCGAGACCGAATCGGATGTGAAGCCGCAAGTGGTTGATGTTTATCTGCGGTATGCCGATTGGACGAAGCGATTCAACGGGCTGCTCGATGACCGGGCGATTTTTCCCGCGCCGCGGCTTGTCGTCAATCAAGAGCTTCGCGATCGCAAGGTCATGCCCGTATCGGTCACGCTCAAACAACACACCCCGTCGGGGATACACTATCAGGCCCGGCACCTGATCCGCTGGAAACTGACCGATCCCGACCGGGCCGCCGTGCTCTCGTGGAGCAAGTTGCTCAACAGCGAAGAGATAAAATGGGTTTCCTTCAACGAGTTCCAAGCGGCCGTCCGCCCCAATGGGGGAAATTGATGCGGCACAACGAGGCGTCGAGTGAACGGGCGCCATGCGCGGCGCTAGTCCTCTTCGACAGGGGCCGGCGTCAACTCTTCCAAAAGCTGCAATTGTGCCCGGAGCGGCACCGCCCCCTTGCCGGGAGTGACGCGGCTATATGAACCGTCTGGCTGCATCTCGCGGGACTTCACGTTGTCGGCCTGCAGTATGGGGACGATCGACTCGATAATCTGCTTCTTGAGCACCGGCTCCAATATCGGAAACATCGTCTCCACGCGGCGGCGGAAGTTGCGGGGCATCCAGTCGGCGCTGGAGAGATAGACCTCCGCATCGTCGCCAACCCCGAAAACATAAATCCGGCTGTGCTCCAAGAATCGATCGATGATGCTGCGTACGCGGATATTCTCCGACAGCCCCGGCAGCCCGGGGACGAGACAGCAACTGCCGCGGCAGATGAGGTCGATTTCCACGCCGGCCTGCGATGCTTCGTACAGAGCGTCGATCACATCGCCGTCGACCAGCGAGTTGAGCTTGCCGAAGATGCGCGCCGGCTGCCCGTTGACAGCCTTTTCGGTCTCGCGGCGGATCAACTCCAGCGTTTTGAACTGTAGTTCATGCGGCGCGATGACCAGCCGTTTCCATTGGTGCCCCAGCGAATACCCGGTGAGCATGTTGAACAGGGCGCTCACATCCTCGCCGTATTTCTGCCGACAGGTGAACAGTCCCAGGTCGGTATAAATCTTCGCCGTCGTCGCATTGTAATTGCCGGTCCCCAGGTGGACGTAGCGCCGCAGCCGGTTTCCCTCGCGGCGGACGACGAGCGTCGTCTTGCAATGCGTCTTCAGGTCCAGAAAGCCGAACACGACGTGCACGCCGGCCCGTTCCATTTGCCGCGCCCAACTGACGTTCGTCCGCTCGTCAAACCGGGCCTTCAGCTCCACCACCGCCGTGACGTTTTTGCCGGTTTCGGCGGCGCTCATCAAAGCCCGCACGATCGGACTTTCGCTGCCGGACCGGTAGAGCGTTTGTTTGATGGCCAAAACGTTGGGGTCTTCGGCCGCCTGTTCGACAAAATCCACGACACAATTGAATGACTGATAGGGATGATGGACGAGGATATCGCGTTTGCGGATGGCAGCAAACACGTCCGCGCGCTCAGGAAGCTCCGCGGGGCGCCGCGGCGTAAACGGTGCGTCGCGCAAATGGTCGTATCCAGGCAGACCATGCCACAGCAGCAGCGCCGTGATATCCAACGGGCCGTCAATGTGATAGATCTCTTCCGGCTCGAGCTGCAGTTGTTCAGCCACCATCCCCACCAAGCGTTCATCGGCGCCGGCGGTTACTTCCAGCCGAACCGGATCGCGGTGTTTGAGCGCCCGCAGTCCCTCTTCAATGGCCTGCGACAAATCGTGCATCACCTCGTCGCCGTCGATGTCGAGGTCGGCGTCGCGGGTGATGCGAATTGTCGTCCAGCTATTGATGTTCGACCCGCCGAACAAGCGGTCCAGCCGCGAAGCGACGAGCTGTTCCAGTAAGATGAAATCGTCCCCCTCACCGGGCATCGCCACCAATCGCGGCAGCACGGACGGAATTTGCACCACGGCCAGCAGCCGCTTCGGCCCGCCGCGGCGTCGCTGAAACGGCTGCAAGAGTGCTGCCAGATACAGCCCGCGATTCTGCAGGTGCGGAGTGGGATGGCTGGGATCGATGGCCATCGGTGTGAGCACCGGGAACACCGTCTGCTCGAAATAATCCTCCACGTACTGTTGTTGCGATTTGGAAAGCCGCTCCGGATCGAGCAAACGGATGCCGTGTTCCGCAATCGCAGGCAGCACGGTTTCTTGCAAACAGGCGTATTGTCGCCCCACGAGTTCATGGTTCCGCTCGTGAATACGGCTGAAAAGATACCGCGGCGACGAGCCGTCGAGCGTCTCATCTACCGGCTGTTCGGCACCGTACATTTGCGAGCGAATTCCCGACACGCGGACCATCATGAATTCGTCGAGGTTGCTGCTGAAGATGCTCAGGAACTTGACCCGTTCCAAGAGCGGATTGGTGTCGTCTTCGGCCTCTTCAAGCACGCGGCCGTTGAATTCCAGCCAACTCACGTCGCGATTGACATACCGCGGCAGCGATTCGGTGGTGATCTGCTCTTGTTCGTCAGCAATAGCCATGGAGGAATCAGTCAGGTCGAGAGGAATACCAGATCGTCAATTTCAGCCGGCGCCGGACCGAACGTATGAATCTACACACTCTTGGCGGCTAATAGCCGACAAACCGCCGCAAGCAGATGAAAATGGCGGTCTGGAAAACCGCCACCATTATCATAGCACGCCGCTGGGGGCCGGTTACAGCGGTTGTAGCGGCAGCGGTGACCGGGACACGCTGCCGGTCTCATTTGCCGGCGGCAGCAATGACTACGAATGGCTTTCCCGCTACCAAAGCTTCGTCCGCAACACCTTAAGCACCGGGCTTTGTTCGAAATCGAGAAATGAGGGGATCGCGGCCGGTTCATCGGCTGACGTGCTTGCGGTTTTGGCGCTCGCGCGCGAGCTACGTTCCAACAGCGACCGGATGTGCGATACCGGGTAGAGGACGCTGATTTCGTCCAGCGCGATCGCCGTCAGCGGAATCGCCTTGCCGAATTCGTCGTTATCGACGGCCAGCGCATCCTGTTCGCCGCCGTCCGTCACGCGGACCACGACGTCTTCGAGGAAATCGTTGAAGTCCTGAATCGAACCCCGCCCGCCGCCGCGCGACTCCTTGAATTCGATGATCCGCGCGTTGACCAGTACACAGGTCTCCTCCAACTCGGCATTCATGATGGCATTGTAGTGACCGACGCAGCCATTGCCGTTGCGCAGCAGCGCGGCAACCGGCAAATATTCAGCGACGTCGGAATCCGCTCCGATCAGCTTCAAGAAATCTTTGCGATGCATGGCATACCTCGTCAATGGGGCCGTCGTCGCTGGCGAAGTGCTGCAGGACGCGATACAACCGGTCGATGCGACGGCAAATGGGAAAGGAAAAATGCGAAAATGATAGAATGGCGGCCCGCATGCTGCAGACTCCGCCAGTATCCGAATTCGCCGCCCCAAACGCAAGTTGCGACCGTTGATTCACGCCGATTCCGACCACGTCGGATGCCACCGGCGGGTGCCACTGGCGGCTCGTCCGCCAGTGCCGTGTTAGGCAGGTCTTACCAAGCCCAGGTGCGTCAATCGACGTGCGCACTGGCGGACGAGCCGCCAGTGGCCTCCCATCGTTCGCACGATCGACAATACTTCATTACAAGGCAGCGATGCAGTCTTAGCGCCGCAGGTATCGGTCGAAGAACTCGTAGGCAACCCGTCGCGCTTCAGGCGGGAAATCGTGTGAGCTGTCCGGGTAGTTCGCCTGCAGATTGTCCGGCACGCCCAGCAACTCATAAATTGGCCGCGCGGCGGCGATGCTCTCTTTCACGCCGGAGACCTCGAAGTTGCCGTCCCGCACGGGAGCACTGGCCAGAAACGGTCGCGGGGCAAAGGACGCCACGATCTCCGGGAAGTCGAACGGCACCCGATCCGGGTCGTTTTGGTAGACGTCGTTGATCGCCGGCATATACCGTGGACTGGTCCAGCCGGCCAGCTTGCCGTCGTAGTACTTGTGAAACCGCGTGAAGCCGCAATTAGAAACCATACACTTAATGCGCGTATCGAACGCGGCGGTAAACATCGTGTTGTGGCCCCCCAGCGAATGTCCGATACAGCCGATGCGTTCGCCGTCGACTTCACCCAGCGACTGCAGCAGGTCGACCGCCCGCATATTGTCCCAGATCGCCTTCATCGTCCCGCTGCGAAAGCCGGTGCTTGCGGGATTGAAATCATATTCGTACTCGCCGAATGAGGGATAGTCGGGCGCCAATGTCACGTAACCCCGCTGGGCAAGATGTAGGGCATAAAACAAATTGGGTTTGCCTTCCAACCCCGCCGGTTCGCGCTTGCCGGGACGCGTTGTCTGATGCAGACACAAGATGGCGGGCCGTTTCTCTGTGCCGTTCATCGGCAGGAACAGATACGCGTGTACGCGCGTCGACTTTTCGGTGTCATACGCGATCTTGCGCCGCAGGATGCCGCCGTCGAGGGTCGTTTCTTCCAGCACTTCCACATTCAGCGGCACGCGTTTGTCCTCGCCCGGCAGCGGCCCCATCACCGTCTGCATATTCGACAGGATATGGCGGCGGCGAATCGCCCAATCGTCCGGAGTACCGATCGGATGCTTGGCCCCGTCGGCGTCGAGGTAAAAGGAGAGGTCCTGGTGTTCCCGATAGCGTGGTGAGGGATCTTCGGCAAGCACGGCCGACGTGATCAGCGACGTCATGGACAGCAACACAGCAAACGACACAGCGATGCGACCCATGTTTTCGATTCCCTTTAAAAAAATCATCTGCCTCCAATCGAGGCGAGCGGCGGGTGTCAGCCCGCCGATGACGTTGGCGTGAGTCTTGGGTTGGCGGTCCCTCACCCCCGGCCCCTCTCCCGGGGGGAGAGGGGAGAAACGATTGCCGCCGGGACGCGGCAGGCAAAGTGCTCACCACGCATCTTATACTAAGGCGCCCAATCCACCCGAGGCAAGAATCGCCGGGAGTTCCCGCAGGTCGAGGTTTCCACCCGACAGAATGCCGACGACGGTTTGTCCGTGAAATTGTTCGCGTCGCTTCCAAGCCGCCGCCAACGCAGCAGCGCCCGCGCCTTCGGCGAGGTTGTGTGTCTGCTGCATGATCTCCAACGCGGCGCGGCGCAGTTCCTCTTCGCTCACCAGGACCACGTCATCCATCAGCTGCCGCATGATATCGAAAGTCATCGCAGCCGGAACGCGGGTTGCCATCCCTTCGGCCCAGGTGTCGGCGGTGGCCTGCGGCTTGATCTCCCCGGTGCGCCAGGAGTGCGCGACCGCGGCTGCCTGTTCCGCTTGAATACCGATGACTTTCGTCGCCGGCCGCTGGTGCTTAGCCACGATCGCCGTGCCGCACACGCCGCTTCCCAGACCAATCGGCACCAGGATCACATCCGGTTCGGGCAATACTTCAAAGATTTCGTGGGCCATCGTCCCCACGCCGGCGATCAGCAGCGGTTCGTTGGCCGAATGGACATAGCGATAGCCTTCCGCTTCCGCCAATCGTTCTGTCTGTTCACGGGCCTCGTCGAAGTCGCGGCCATGTTCGATGACGGTCGCTCCCCAATTCCGCATCGCGCGGATCTTATCGGGGTTGTTCCGCGCGGGGACGACGATCCGGCAAAGCACGCCCAAGCGCGACGCCGCAAAGGCCAATGACTGGCCGTGGTTGCCGGTGGAACTGCCGATAATGCCCGCTCGCTTTTCCGCATCGGAAAGTCGGCTCACCAAATTGATTCCGCCACGGACCTTAAACGCACCCACCGGCTGGTGATTCTCGTGCTTGAGATAAAAAGGCATGCCGAGCAACCGCGAAAGTCCCGGCCACTCGTAGAGCGGCGTGGGAGCCAGAACTTCGCGCACGCGCGGCAGGGCATCGAGCACGTCGCTATAGGTGACCGGCAACATGGCGGGACAATTCTTAGATCACGGGAAGATTTTGACAGCACGGACACTTTAATCGATGCCAAACGCTTCGGTCAAAACACGTCTCCTGGCGAGCGGCAAGCGTAAGCTTGCCGGCTTCTTGGCATGATTGGGACGTGTCGCGAGCATGAGACGTCACCGGCGGGCTCACACCCGCCGCTCGCTTGGAAGCGTCAAACGCCGAACCGCTTGGATTCGCGGCGGAGGTTTTCCCGTGCGAATTCGATGCGCCGCTCGTGAGTCCAGCCTTGGCGAATGCCGTAGACAACGCTGCCCAACACGATCGAAGCCACCCGGGAGACTTTGCGGGGCAATTCGTAGGTCGAGAGATCAGCGTGCAGTTGGTGATGATTGATAAACTCGCCGAACTTGTCGCCGTCGAATAGCAGTTCAATCCCGTGCAGGTCCTTGCTCCACTGGTAGTCGAACGGACCGTATTCTCTTCCACGATGCAGGACCCAAAACGCCGTCTCTTCAAAGCGCAGCACGATGCACCTCAAAGAGCAGTTTCCCTAGAACCCGTTTCAAAACCCGGTTGCGCCTGTTCCTGCACCTGTCATACAAGTGTGGGCGTGACGCGT
>CALFYU010000114.1 GCA_937952455.1 uncultured Planctomycetaceae bacterium | reverse complement strand
ATGGGCGGATCAAGAAAGTCAAATAGGAACACCAGACCCAATACGGCGACCACCGATCCCCACTTGAGACCATGAATCGAGCGGCCGGCAAACAATGAGCGGGCGCGAGAGACTTCGCCATTTTGCGTCAAACCGAGATTGGCCTGGGTGGCCGGTTCACGGACCTTCCAAATGAACCCGTCGTAATAGTAGTGCAGAATGGTCGAGGTGAACAACACGGCAAAAAAGACCTGGCTGACGGTGCCGTTTTCCACCAGCGGGGGAACCAGGCCGATCGCCCCATAAGCGGTAATCAACCCCAGGTAGAGCAGGACCATCCCACGGCGAAATACGTATCGCATGAACCGGTTCAAGTCGGGATTCGAATTGACTCGGCGGCAGTTGTACAGCCAGACGATCGCCAAGTACTGCACGTCGTGGCAGATGTCAAACAGGGCGACGCCGACGATCAACTCATCGACAAGGCACATGGCAAACCACCACGTGCCGATGCCGCTGACGAGCATCAACAGCTTTAGCGGGTTCGGTTTCGGTCCCCGGACCAACTGCAGAATATAGTTGATCGTAAAGCCGATAACGGCAAACGCGCAAAGAGACACGGCGCCCCAGCGGACCCCATTCACCACGCCCTCCGAGATGGCCGGACCGCCGGCGGAATACCAGTGGCCGAGCGTGCTGGAAATCTGCTCAGGATTCATCAGCCGGGCCGTGGCGAATCCGCACAGACAGACGAGCCAATCCCAGTAGGCCGTCGCCCGCGATGTCGATCCCACCTTGGCGTCGTAAATTCTCACGAAGCCGTAAAGCTGCATGAAACCGTGCCAAGTCGCCCAGACAAGAATGATCAGGCGGTATAGCTCAAAGTGGTAATGGTACAGCGGAAAGTACGCCAGAAAGACCAGCGGAGGGGCCAGCAGAAACCGCAGCTTGAACCGCTGGAACAGCTCGCTGTCCCCGTAGGCCCGCATCATTCCGGGCAGATGATGCCCGGTGGCAAAAAACGCCGTCACGATCAGCGAAATCGTTTTTCCCTCGATGCCGATCGCCGGTGAGGACATGAACAGCACGGCCGGTATGGCCAACAGCGGCGTGGCCAGAATCAGCAATGAATCCACCCGCCAGTTGAACATCCAGCGCCGAGCAGAGTCGGCCGGCTTCCGTGCGGAATCGGCCGAGGCGTTGCTGGGACGTGATTTTTCAACAGTAGCAGTGGACATGGACAAACCTCACCGTTGAGGCCGGCAACTTGGGCCATTCTGCAGAACTGCAACCAGCGAGCCTGTATGCCATTGTCGCACAACCAAGCGAGCGCGGGCAAGACAAAATAGTCCATCCCGGCCACACCGGATCACGCATTTCTGCGACAAGTCGCCTCCCCATGGGGAAACGGCGCTGTGCGAAGGGCGCAAGCCGCACAGCCCTGCGCCCCCGAGATCGCTTTTGGCAACGCGCCCCACTGGGCTGGACGGGGGGGTAATGTGGCCCCGGGCCATTACCTTTCGAGTTTGTAGTCGACGCCCGTTTGCGGTTCTCCGCCGCTGGCGACCTCCAACGCGAAATCATGCTTGGTGGGATTGCGGTACTTGTTGTTCAGCGTGTCGTCACCCTGTTTCTTTCCTTTTCCCTCGTCGGGAACGTGCGCGAATGCGAGCTGGTATTTGCCCGGCTCGATGCCGTCGCAAGCCTGGTGGGTCGTCCAGCAATACGTGCCATCCGACTTGGTCGTGGTCTGAGCCACCGGCTTCACGCCGCTCTCTTCCGTGTAGGCGAAAATAATGACATTCGCGGCGGGAGTGCCGTCGATGAAGACGGTCCCGCTCACCGGAATCGTCTCCTTGAGCTCTCCTCCGGCCATTGCCTCCAGAGCGCTCTGACTCGTGTCCCGTTCGCCACTACATCCCGCTAGCAATAAGAGGGCTGATAGACACAGCACCACATTTGAACGCCAAACCATCATCGTTCCTCGCAAAACAAAATCAAAAAAATGTTTCCAAACTGATGTTAAACCAAGCCCAACCTGCGATTCGTCCAGCCATGCTGCACTCATAGGCGGGTGTCCGCACCGGCTCCCACGAACGGGGAACTCCATAAATGTTGTGTAACCGGCCGCCATCCTGTCAACAAGCGTCGCGAATGCCAAGATGACAAGTAACAGATTTCAATCGTGCCCAACGGCATGCACTTTACGCAATTGAGCCAGAAATTCTGTGCGTCTGAAGGCCGACGTATCCGCCGAGTACGCTTGAGATTAGAGGCCCAACGATCGTATCGGCTCCACGCGCTAAAAGTGCCCGCTACCGGAGCAAGTATCGCCCACCACTTATAACCAAGTGCAGCGAATGGTCTCCACTTGGAAATTCATGATCTTGCCGAAGGCAACTCATGGCCCTTGGGGCACCTGGCTGCGGCCGACCAAAAGACTACTAGATACCTCGCCGAATCGAGCGACATCCTAAAGATTGACGTCCACGTAATTCAAGCAATGGCGGGACGTTTGGGTCGGCACTGCCCACAGCGAATGTGCCGAGAAACCCGCCCCGACGAACAAACAAAGCCACCAGCCCGGCAACGATATGCCGAGCTGGTGGTCAGTATGCGGCCACTCAAACACCTCTTTAGACGAGCACACAAAGGCGGCACTCGCCAAGGGGATTGGCCTTTTCCCCAACCAACTTCTTAAAAGTCGCCAGTGATCTCACCGTCCGCAAAACCTTCCAGCTTCAGGAGGGTCGCGAAGTCAGTGTTTTCGTTGACAAACCGCACCGAACCGTCGGCAAAGATGAAGTGGGCGCCGCCGACGTGGAAGCTGTAGTAGTTCCACTTGTTGTTGCAGTTGATCAGGCACTGTCCACTACTCCGTCCACCGGGGCAGGTAGTCGGATAGTCGCTGTTACAAGAGCCGGGAGTGATGTTGCGCCAGAAGTGACCAACGTTCCATTGCCAGTCATTCCAGGACGGTCCCATCAAGCCGACTTGCTCGTCGGACAGGTCTTGAAGCGGTTTGCCCAACACCCATTCCTTCGAGTCGGGAGCGGACCGCTCGCCGAGGATCCACGTGTTGGACGTGCCGTCGGTGATCGCCCCAATCTTGATGCCTTCCCAGCCGGATTGGCCAGCGCCACCTTCGATGTCGAGGATACCATTACCGCCGAAATTGTCAGCAGCGAGCCAGTCGGCCACCGGCGTGTAGTCCAGAACGCCTGCCGAGTAATAAATCGTGGCGCCGTAGCCATCCAACAACCAGTCGTCAATGTAGGGCTGCACCTTGTTGCTGGGGTGCGGCGCCGAGGGACAGATGAACGGCGGGATGACCGAGTTCAGCGTGGCGGCCGAGTGCATGGGACCGGCATTGCTGTAGTCCGCCGCACCCTGCGGGTTGACGATCATCGGCGGCACCGTGGTTCCGGCGGCATCGCCGGCACCCATGATGATGTTGAAGTTGATGCCTTCATAAACGTTCTGTTGGTCAATGTAGGGCAGAATACGCTCTGTCCAGGTGTGGATGTTGCTATCGGCCACGAGATCTGCGGCAGCGGGGTCGATGTCCCAGGGGCCGCCGCCTTCGCCGATATCAAAGACAGTCCCACCCGCGACAGCAGTAAACGCGGCCGGGAAACGCAGGAAAACGTCGTGGTAGTTGTGGAACGCCAATCCGATCTGCTTAAGATTATTACGACACTGTGTACGACGGGCAGCTTCGCGGGCCTGTTGGACCGCAGGCAACAGCAACGCAATGAGAATGGCGATGATCGCGATCACCACCAGCAACTCAATGAGCGTAAATGCTCGCTGCCGACCTCGAATTCTCTTCTTTGACGACGTCAACATGAATGGTTCCCCTCCGGGAAAAGAACAAAAAAACGGAAAAACGACTTGGTGCTGACGGTTCCGAATCTGCAGCAGCTCTCCGAAAGGAACCACAACCGTGGAATACTGCCCAAACGGGATTTGGAAATAGAGAATAAAAGGGGAACGCTCGCCTTACATCCCACAACCCAGAGGCAGCCTTCGGTATTGCTACATGATCCGTGACCGCCGGCGCGGTCGGAACAGACTCGAAAAAATGGCGTTAACTATTGATACCAGGAAATGAAAAAACCAACCATCGTCCGCGAAACAACGGTTCAGTTCGAGGGGAGCGCGCGTCGAATTGTGGGCAGACAATTTCTACCCGTCGAGTTCACGATCCCAAATGCGCTTCAGAAAGTCAAGTGTTTTCGCCGAATTATCCGCAAAATCGCAAAATTGCCAGTGCCGCCGCGCTCGGCTGAATTGACATCCATTAGCAATCGACTGCTTCGCGATCAAACGGGGTGGTTCGACGTCGCAAATTCGCCGCCGCCCGCCCAACGAACAAGTGCCGAATCAGACAACGACGCTAGGGGAGCGGTTCGAGAAACCAATTCCCCGCATCGACCGCCAACGGCCGCGGAGAGGGCAATTCCTCGCCGGTCAACTCCCGCACCGCCCAACGGAGCGCCAGATGTAGTCGCCGAGTCGACACGGACCTTTCCGTGTCTGTCCGTTGCTCTTTGTTCAGCGACAGCGCGAATTGCCGCATCATATCGGCTGCGTCGACAGCCTTCATGCGGCCCAAGGCGACTGCTGACATCTCTTTGACGATCAGCATTTCGGACGGTCGCGGAGCAAAATCCATAATACGCCCGACAAAGGCCTCTTCCAGTTCTGGATTGCCTTTCCCGGCATAAATACGTCCCAGCGCCCAAATTGCGGCGCCGCGGGTGCGATGGACAAATCCACCCCGCTTAGGAATGTATCTACTTAAAACCGGAGTCGCCGGCTCCGCACCGAGCACGCCCAGCGCTTCGAACAAGTGGGCCAATTGCTCGTCCACTCGCGAAAGCTCGTCGCTCCCGCCCTGATCCGCGACCCGGGTTGCCTGATCAATCAGCGCCGGAATTGTCTCCGGGATCGCCAATTTGCGGAGCGCCCACGCCGCCGCGACACGGACTCCCGGGCGAGGTGATTCTTGCAATTCCAACAATCGATCCGCGGCGGGCCGATGCTCCAACGCACCCATAAGCAGCGCTGCCTGTTCCTGGCCCTCCCATTGGTCCACTGCCAGGACTTCCAGTGCGGCGTCACGGATGCGGTCGCTCAGGTCCGCGTTCTCCGTCCATTGATATAGGCCCTCCCGAACTTCGCGACGTAGTTCAGGATTGGGGTCGGCCAACAATCGGCTGAGTGGCCGGATATGGTCCGCCTTGGGGAGACCGAGCAAGCAGATCGCCCCCTGCCGGCGGACGTGTGGATCGGCGTTCTTGATGGCCGAGAAGGCGAACGGCAGCACCAAAGCGGGATCGATTTCGTTTAGCCGCTTCAACGCGGCAGACGAAATAGCCGGTTCGTCATGCGTGGCAAATTTGGCCAGCTGTTCCTGGGCTTCCTTGCTGGAATGACTGGCCAGCAGGCGAACGGCACAGAGTTGGTCGACGAAGAGCGGCGACCCTATATTCTCGGCGAAACGCTCCGCTTCCTGTTCCAATCCGGATTCTGCGATTTTCCCCGCAGCCGTGGCTGCTTCCAAACGGAGACCGGCATTGCGTATCGGATCACCCGCGATGGCCAGCAGCGCGGGCAACGCGGCTTGTTCGCGAACGTCGGCCAATCCGCGCATGGCCAATATTAGTTCGCGGGGGCGCGTGTCGGGCGCGCTGAGGCGTTCCATCCAGACCGCCTGGGCTGCAGTATTGCCCCACTCCGCCAGAGCCGGTTCAACCAGCTGCCGCAGGTCCGTGCCGTGGGCCTGAGACGCTTCGAACAACTTGTCGGCGGAATCGCGGGAGTCCAACACAATCAATGCCCGCGCCGCTGCGAACCGCGCCGTGGGATGCGAATTTTTGGCCAGCAAGATCTCCTCGAGCCGGGGAACCGCCGCGTGCAGATCCGGCACGCCGTGGATGTGGGCACGGGCGATGGTTTCGGCCGCCATCCGCTGCATGTCGATCTCGGGACGATCCAGCGCCTGCAACCACAGCTCCGTTAATCTTGGATCGAAGTCCTTGATGGGTTCGGAGGCTGGATATTGCGGATCGGAATCCATGAGGAAATCGGTCTGGATTTCGGCGACGGCGGCTCGCGTCATCGCGCAGAGACAGACGATGGCAAAAACCGAGCGGCATAGTCTTCTCGACGCGGGATAAAGCTTCATGTCCGGCCCCTTACTGTGGTCTCGAGATGCGGTACGCCCAGGCCGGCAGCACAATCAGCGAGACGACCGTCGCAATGCCCATAAACCACCAGTTTGCGGGAATGAGGTTATAGTTGTCGAAGCCCGGCATGCGGATCACGGAAAAGGCGGCGGCGATCGAACTAAATGAGAGCGCCGTTTCCACCACGTTATGCCCGAACGGGGCATCGCGCCCCATCCAGACGAGCATCGGCAGACAGGTGACCGAGAGTAGTACGCTGTACGCCGTGGCGATCGCAGCCGCCGACCGACGAAAAAAACAACCGACCGCGGCGCTGACCGACATGGCAAAGATGGCCGTAAGTGTCAGGCAAATCATGACCCGCTTCACCTGCAGACTCATTCCCGGTTCGATGTAGGCCATCACCAGATAGCCGGGCATGGTTGCGCACAAGAGCAGCAACAGCGGCAATAAGGCGCTGAACAGCTTGCCCAGGACAATCCGCGGGATCGAGAGCGGCGTGGTCTGCAGCAATTGCCAGCCGCCGAATTCGCGTTCGGTGCTCAGCAGCCCGGCCGACAGGCTGGGGGCGATCAAGACGATCAGCGCGACCTGCATGACAACCATGATGCCCCCGATTGTCTCCACACCCCAGTCGAACGTTCCGGCGGTGGTGGCATAAGTCAACCCGAGCGACAACACCGCACAGACGGCGACCAGCCGCGCCAGCCAGTGCAGCCGCCCAAATTTGCGACAGCGGAACTCCTTGACCATCACTGGGTTGAGATAGGTCGGAATCGGCTTGGATCGTTTCTGAGGGTCGACCAGGAAGAATACCCGGCGCAACAATTGGCCGGTGGACGAAAGGTCGTCGCTCATCGTTCCGGCGGCCCGCGAGCGATCGAAGATCCGATGATTCAGCCGGCTGATCGTCCAGGCGCCGGCCACAGCGGCGCTCAGCAAGGCCCACACCGTATAACGACCCATCACGTCAGTTTTGGTCATCAGCCCCTGGCCGCCGACGTCTCCGGCGCCCGTGAGCGAGGTCAGGGCGGCCAAGGGGGAGAGGCAGCGCAACAGCTCTCCCAGACGGGCAAGACTTCCTTCGGTCCCTTGAAAGAAATAGTGCGGACCCAGCGCCACAACGCTGGTGGCCAGCACGATGCCGTAGGTCACCCGGATTGATGAGTCGACTGACTGGGAATAGCTGCTGACTAACAGGCTAATCGTCGAATACTGCAGCGCCACCAGCGCCAGTAGCAAATAGACCTTGCCGATATCGTCAGTAAGCGACAGGCCGCCCATAGAATAACAGGCGCCGGCCGCGGGCAGGCTCATGGCGAGAATCATGCCGGCTAAGGCCAACGACGCCAATAGCTTACCAAAGAAGATCCTGACGGGTCCCAACGGAGTATTAAACAGCAGCCCGAGCGTGCCGCCGATTTTCTCCCCGACAATGTTCGTCGCCATCAGACCGTAGCTGAATAAACGGAAAATCTGCTGAGAGCGTTCTCCCATCAGGGCGACCTGCCCGCCGGTCGGCCAGCGGGCGGCGATCAACAGGGCAAATAACGCCGCAATCGCAATCTGAAAGACGATCATCCGCCGACGGCGCAGCGGGGTGACCAATTCGCGCCGGAGCACTGCACTAAACATCGGACGTCGCTCCGGCGGGGTTCAATTCGGCGGTTTCGGGGGCGTTTGACGTAAACGACATAAAGGCCTCTTCCAGATCCGTCTGCACTTCGCGAAACTGGCTGACGTAAACGCCGGCTTTGAGCAACTGCACGAGGACTTCGGCGAGTTCCGTCTCCGTGCGTGCCGTCCGAAAACGGACAATCGACTCGGTCGGCGACTCGACCACTTCGGCACCGGATTCGATACACTTTCGCAGGACCTTCGCGGCCTCCTTGACCTGGTCCGCCTTGACAAGATGCGCCTCGATCGTGCGCTGCTGGCTGACCAGACTGCCGATCTCTTCCACGGTCCCGAACGCTCGCAGCGTGCCGTGCGTCAAAATCGCGACCTGCTGACAAATCCGCGCCAATTCCGGAAGAATGTGGCTGGTCACCAGCAGCGTCTTGCCCTGCCGTGCCAACTCGATGAGCAGGTCTCGCATTTCGATGCGGGATTGCGGGTCAAGCCCGTTGACCGGTTCGTCAAGGATCAACACTTTGGGATCGTGCAGGAGCGTCCGCGCCAGCCCGACGCGCTGTTGCATGCCGTGACTGAGACTCTCGACGAACCGATCCTTCATGTACTCGGTGTTGGTCATGTCCATCACAGCCGCGATGCGCTTAGCCCGTTCTTCGGTGGACATGCCGAAAGCTGCGCCGAAGAAGTCGAGGTACTCGCGGACCCGCATGTTGTCGTAGGAGCCGAACTTATCCGGCATATAACCGACCATGCGTTTGACCTGACGGGCGTCGCCGACACAATCGACGCCGTCAATTGTGGCGGTTCCCGACGTGGGCCGGCTCAGTCCGACGAGAATCTTGATCGTCGTGGTCTTGCCCGCGCCGTTGGGACCGATCAGCCCCAGAATCTGCCCCGCGTTGAGCGAGAGTGTCAGATCATTTAGGGCCGTAAAGGAACCGTACCGCTTGGTCAAATTCTGGATCCGGAGAACGGGTTTCTCACCGGAATCTGCGGGCGATGCTTTTTTGCTCATTCGTCATTCTTCTACGGTTGAATCTGTCGTATTACCCCAAAGCTGCAGCGACAAGGAATGGAACCGCCAGGAATTGGCGTCGGCCGCTGCGTTGTCCTGGGCGGGATCCGGTTCGATACCGGCGCTGATTCCCAAGGATAATTCGCCGCTTTCCGAAATTGCCAAGGCGTCCGGGTCGTCGATATTAATCTCGACCGTGCCGACAGGATCCGACTCGGTCTGCAGGGTGACCACTTGGCCATCTTTGACCGCTAACACCTCAATCTTTCCCAACAGCCCCGACACGCTGATCTCCAGACGCGCCCGGCTCGCGTCAAAAGGTAGGAATGCCTTGGGAATTTGAAAACTCAACCACGTCGTGCTGGGCTTGGATCGCTCTTGCCACTCCTGGCGTCCGTCGTCCCAAAACCCAGCAGCCGGCTGACCATCCGGCGGACGACCACTGACGTAATCCAGCAGCGGCGACGCGATCACGACCTCCGTACCCGCCTGGGGACGAGTGAGTTTCAACGGGGCAACCAACAGCGTATCCCCCTGCCGTTGCAATCCTTCGCCAAAATCGATTCCCTGTTGCCAATCGTCGACCCAGACCAACACGTGCGGCTGGTCGAGCGTTTTTTGCCATTGCCGGTCGCTGAAGAGCTGTTGCAGGATTCGCCGCCGACGATCTTGCACGTCGGTCAGCAGCGTGGCATCGAGAAATTGATCAGCGTCCAATACGTTATCGGCCGCGGCTGTAAATGTTCCGTCTGACTTGAGAGTAACTCCCATTTTCCCACGTCGCGTCACAATCGTCGCGTCCGTTCCGGCCGACAACTGGTCGCCACATGTCCCGACAACCCCCTGCGCGTCCACCGTCGCGCGCGCCTCTAGGCGATTGGCATTCGTCCCGGAAGTCGCGGCGCGATACATGGCCATGCCGGCTGGCTGCGAAAGTCCCTCCCAATGGAAAGTCCCCAGATCCGTGGTCACCATCCGCGTCGTCGACCCCTCGCTCCCGGTGTCGTCGGGAATTACGGTACCTCCCTGCGACGCTTGGACCGGCGTTTGCCCCCCCTCAGGACGATAAACGGCGATTGCTCCGTGGGTCTGCACGTCATCGGTGCCGGAGATGGCCTGAGCCAATTGAATACTTGCAATCGTCTCTGCGGCCCCCTGCCGATGGGAAACCCCAATTCCGAACAGTAAAACACTAAAGATCAGGGCCAGCAGGGATCCGCACCAGCCGAAGTGTTCCAAGCGGCCCCAACGCCACAATAGACCGCCGGTGGCGGCGAGCAGGACTAAGAACCCAGCCATCGATCCGATGACCAACGCTCCGGCCGGCACATCGTAGGAGATGAACTCCTGGGCAAACGGTTCCAGAGCTTCCGGCGGAAGCGGCTCGGCGGCGCGGCGGGCGAAGATGTAGGGTGCCACGTCTTCCATCGGTGCGCGCGGGACAAACTTGGTTATCATATCCTGCGGCTGCGTTGGCATATTCTTCGTCGGCTGAAACGGAGGCGCCGGCTTGAGCCAGGCCCGCGCGCCAAGCGTGGTGACAACGACGCTTCCCTCTCCATACGACTTGGTGAGTGCCGCCGGCCAGCCGCCCACGGTTTTCAAGACAGTCATGTCCGGTGCGTTGAGACGCGCAAACTCAACGGGCTCCTCATATTCTACGGTTTCGCCGATAGCGCCTTCGGGCAAAACCACCGACGGAGGAGTATCGATCTGCACCGATGATAGGCCGACGCGATCCACCATAAATCCCTGGAATTCGTCGCCGAACAGCCGTTCAAGGAGGGCGGGGCCTGTGCGATCCAGCATGATCCAAAGCCGCCCGCCCGAGTGCACCCAACGGCGGACGGCCGTCAAGGCCGCCAGATCATTCACGAGGCGGTCCTCGGCCAGCACGAGGTGGTCCAAGTAGGCCAATCTTGTCTCATCGGCGGGTAGGAATTGCCCCGCCAAAAACGTGGCCGTGTTGTTCAATCCCTGGTAAACTCGGTCGGCCACAACCAGTTCTAAGACATCCGGCGGAACGGTGTCGGACAACTTCCAGCCCGCTACGATTCCTGTCAGCCGGTCATCAGGTGGTTTGACCAATATCGACCGATCGTGCTGAAGCCGCCCGTCGCCGCTTTTGATGAGTACTTCCTTGCCCTGCGAATCGTCGACCACCAGGGAATGTACGTCTAGGCGGTCCCCGGAGAGCTGTTCGGCGGTCGGAATCAGGACCGGATGTGAAAGCACCAAACTGGATCGCGCCGGCAACCAGAATTTTCGGCCGTACTGCAGTGTTGAGCGACTGTCAAAAAAGCTTGTACAAAGCAATTCCTTCGGCGTGTCTTCGCGATTATCCAGTCGCAAGTGAAAATCGCCCCATTGACCGGGAACATAGACATAACCGCTCAGTCGCGAGTTGGGCTCCAAGGAGAAACGAATATCCGCATCCTGCTGGGCATAGGCCCACGACGAACTGCCAAGCCCCACGAACAGCGCGATCGCCCAAATCTTAGACAAGATTTTCCAATAGATCGCGGTCGACTTACACATGATGAATCAGGCCGGGCCTTCAGGCGATAAGGGAATTTGATCGCGTCTCCTCTGCCTGACGGTCGCACGTAGCAGGTCGCGAATTGGTTGCCAAGACTAGCGATTATATGGTTCGATATCTGCGGTCGCAACCCAGTATATCTCGCGCCGGCGACTGCATTTCATGAACACTTAGCAAACCACCGGAATGTGAAATCTTACAACGGGTTTCAAAACCCTCTGACGCGTCGCGCACACACTCATTTGGCAGATCCGCGAACAGGCGCAACCGGGTTATGAAACTGGTTCTAGGGAATTTGCCGGCTCTGCGACGCAGGATACGTCCTCAAACAACACAGCTGCCCCGTCCCGAGCGACGTGCCCCGCCATAGACTCGTGTGGTAAGCTGTGAGGGCCCGCACTCCGTTGCGGGACTTTTGACACTCCGGCCAACACAGCCACGATCGAGAACAGCATGACCGCCATTCTGGGTCTTTCGGCGTTTTACCACGATTCGGCCGCCGCGCTGGTGATCGACGGGGAAATCGTTGCCGCTGCGCAGGAGGAACGATTCACACGGATCAAGCATGACTGTGCCTTTCCGAAAAATGCCGTCGAGTATTGTTTAGCGGAAGCCGGCATCGCGCCGGAACAATTGGACTACGTCGGCTTTTATGACAAACCGGTCACCAAGTTCGAGCGGCTGCTACAGACCTATCTGGCGTTCGTCCCGGCCGGATACCGCTCATTCCGACAAGCGATGCCGCTGTGGCTCAAGCAGAAATTGCATCTGCCCCGCGAAATGAAACGCGGACTGGACGGCCGCTACCCCGGGCGGTTTGTGTTCACCGATCACCACGAATCACACGCCGCCAGCGCTTTTTTCCCCTCGCCGTTTGAACAAGCGGCCATCTTGACGATCGACGGCGTTGGCGAATGGTCGCCGACCTGTTTCGGCACAGGCCGGGGCAACAAGATCGAATTGACGAACGAAATCCGCTTTCCGCATTCGCTGGGTCTGCTGTATTCCGCATTTACTTACTATACGGGATTTCGCGTCAACAGCGGCGAATACAAAGTCATGGGACTGGCGCCTTACGGCCGGCCTATTTACAAAGACGAAATCTTGCATCACTTGCTCGACCTGAAGGCCGACGGCTCGTTCCAGATGGACATGAGCTATTTCAATTATTGCCAAGGCCTGACGATGGCGTCGAACAAGTTACCTAAATTGTTTGGC
>CALFYU010000113.1 GCA_937952455.1 uncultured Planctomycetaceae bacterium | reverse complement strand
CCTTGAAGTCTCGCCGGTGCAACTGGCCAACTTGAACCTCACGCCGGAGCAGATTCTCAGCACCTTGCAGACGCAGAACCTGGTCGTCGATGCGGGGCAGGTCGACTACCAGACGCGTCGACTCCGCGTCGCGCCGACCGGCGAGTTCCGCTCGCCTGAAGAAATCGGCGATCTGGCAATCACCAGCGTAGTGAACGGGCGTGAGGAGATCATCCGCATCCGAGATTTCGCGACGGTCAAGTCCGGCTATGTCGATCCGCCAACGCATCTGTTACGGCACAATGGTCGGCAGGCGATTGCCATCGCGCTGGCACCGGCCTCGGGTGAAAACGTCGTCGAGGTCGGGCAACGGATCGACAAACGGATCAACGAGCTATTGGCGGACTTGCCCGTTGGGATCAACGTCGAACGCATTTCCTGGCAGTCGGACCAAGTGAGCGAGTCGATCCGCGCTTTCATGGTCAGCCTGATTGAGGCGGTGGCGATCGTGTTGGCGCTGTTGGCCCTCACGATGGGGATTCGGCCGGGGATTATCATCGGCATCAGCGGCTTGGTGTTTCCGATTTTAGGCACGTTCATCGTGATGGCGATTGTGGGAATTGATCTTCATCGGATTTCCCTGGGTGCTCTGATCATTGCCATGGGCATGATGGTCGATAACGCGATTGTGGTCACCGATGGCATCATGGTTCGCATTGCTCAAGGCATGGATCGCACAAAGGCCGCGATCGAGGCTGCCAGCGGACCGGCCATCCCCCTGTTGGGCGCGACAGTGGTGGCATGCATGGCCTTCTTCCCCATTTTCGCATCTAGTTATGACACCGGCGAATACGCGGGTAGTCTGTTTACGGTCGTGGCGATTTCGTTGGTGCTCAGTTGGCTGTTCTGCCAAACGATCGCGCCGCTGCTGTGCATCGCCATGCTGCCAAGCCCTAAAGAGGGACAGGCGACGACCGATCCTTATCAAGGCAAGTTCTATCAATTGTTCCGCAAGTTGTTGTCGCTGGCGATCCGCTTTCGCATACTTTTTTTGGCCGGAATGGTTGGTCTTTTGCTCGTGTCGTTTGCCGGGTTCCGCTTTGTCCCGCAATTGTATTTCCCGGATTCGAGCCGCCTGCAGGTGATGGTTGACTATTGGGCACCGGAGGGCACCCGCATTCAACAGACGAGCGCCGATCTGCAGCGCATCGAAGAGTTTGTGCAACAACACTCAGCGACCGCGTCGGTCAGTGCATTCGTTGGCAAGGGACCGCCGCGGTTTTATCTGCCAGTGAGTGCGGAAGATCCCTATACGTCGTATGGGCAACTGATCATCAACACCAAATCGCTCAAGGGTGTGGATCAACTGGTGGCCGATACCGACGCCTGGGTTAAGCAAAACGTGCCCGACGCCATGGTCCGCGTCCGCAAATATGCCGTGGGGGCGTTCGATGACTGGAAAATCGAAGCTCGCTTCAGCGGGCCGGCCAATGCCGATCCCGACACGCTGCGGCAGTTGGCCGAACAAGGTGCGAACATTTTGCGGGACACCCCCTTGGCGAAGGAAGTCCGCGTCAATTGGCGGGAGCGTGTTCCCGCATTGGCGCCACAATTCAATGAGGAGCGCGCCCGTTGGGCGGGAGTATCGCGCGAGGACATGGCTCGCACGATGCGGCGGGCCGCCGACGGGGTGGTCGTGGGGCAATACCGGCAAGATGAGGATCTGATCCCCATCGTCGCTCGGCACACCGAGGCAGAGCGGGCGCAGGCCGCTACCTCCTTGGACGAACTGCAAATTACCCCCAGACTGTCAACGCACTCGGTGCCCGTTTCACAAGTCACCGACGGCATCGAGACTCCTTGGGAAGACCCGATCATCTGGCGGTGGGATCGCCGCCGCGCGATCACGGTCCAATGCTCGCCCAACGGCGTGACTGCGCCGACGCTGCGCAACGCGGTGCTGGAGAAATTCGACGCCATTGAATTGCCGCCCGGCTACCGGCTGGACTGGGACGGCGAATACTGGAGCGCCAAGCAATCGCAAGAAGCGCTGGTGCCGGGTATCGTGCCGGCGTTGGTCGTGATGCTGTTCATCCTGGTCGCGCTCTTCAACGGCTTCCGCCCGATGCTGATCTGTATCGGCGTGATTCCTTTCGTGATGATCGGTATCACCGGCGGCTTGTTGCTGACACAAACACCGTTCGGATTCATCGCGCTGCTGGGAGCGATGAGCCTGTCGGGCATGATGATCAAAAACGTGGTGGTGCTCTTGGACGAGGTGAACGCGAATTTGGGGCGCGGTTTGGCCCCCTACAACGCTGTGGTCGAAGCCGCCGTGTCTCGTTTGAATCCGGTGGTAAATGCGGCAGGGACGACCGTGCTCGGCGTCTTGCCGATGTTACAGGACGTCTTTTGGGTGGCCTTGGCCGTCACGATTTTCTTCGGACTGATCGTTGGGACACTGCTGACAATGGTGATGGTACCCACGCTGTACACGCTGCTAAATCGAATCTCGGCGCCGGATAAGCAGGAGACGGCCCATGGTGGGTGATCTGCAGCAATTGGTCCGCTACACGCGCATCCAAGAAATCGTGGGGATGTGAGCCGACGACAGGCGTCGGACTTCGATTTGGGTCTCAGGCCACTGGATTAGTCCGGCTGCGGCGCGGATGTTGCTCATGCACGTTATCGGTTGTTCGGATAAGATCGGGGGGCGGCAAGCACGGATGATCGGATCATCCGCGCGTTGTAAAACCGGTCATCGCCAAGATTGATTCACATCGGCCTAAGGCCGTTCTCGTGGAGGGGCATTGCATGTCGACGCAAACAGAGCAAATTCGGTCGGACGCGAACGCTGCTGAAACTCTCTCGGTCGATGAACAGAAAAAAATGCACGCCTATTGGCGAGCGTTGAATTACCTGTCGGTGGGGCAGATTTATCTGCTCGATAATCCGCTGTTGCGCCAGCCGCTGCGGCGGGAGCACATCAAGCCGCGGTTGCTGGGCCACTGGGGGACGTCGCCCGGGCTGAACATGCTCTGTGTGCACCTGAACCGGGTT
This sequence comes from uncultured Planctomycetaceae bacterium, assembly GCA_937952455.1. Taxonomy (GTDB): domain Bacteria; phylum Planctomycetota; class Planctomycetia; order Planctomycetales; family Planctomycetaceae; genus Symmachiella. The sequence continues at coordinate 1,781 of CALFYU010000113.1, read as the reverse complement.
ATCAAACGCGACGACCTAAACATGATTTATATCATTGGCCCCGGGCACGGGGGGCCGTCGCTGGTGGCGCATGCTTATTTGGAAGGAACCTACAGCGAGGTCTACCCCGACATCAGCCAGGATGAAGAGGGAATGCAAAAGCTATTCAAACAGTTCAGCTTTCCCGGCGGGATCCCCAGCCACGTCGCGCCGGAAACACCCGGCAGCATTCATGAAGGAGGCGAACTGGGGTACGCACTGAGCCATGCCTATGGCGCCGCATTCGACAACCCAGATCTGATTGTCGCGTGCGTGGTCGGAGATGGGGAAGCGGAAACCGGCCCGGCGGCCACCGGCTGGCACGGCAACAAGTTCCTCAACCCGGCCCGCGACGGAGCCGTTTTGCCGATCCTGCATCTCAACGGCTACAAGATCGCCAATCCGTGTTTCCTGGCACGCATTCCCAAAGACGAGTTGCAGAAGTTCTTCGAAGGGATGGGATATCGGCCGTACTTCGTGGAAGGACATGAACCTGAGCAGGTTCACCAGAAGTTGGCCGCGGTACTGGATTCCGCGCTGGCGGAAATTCGGCGGATCTGGACCGACGCTCGCGAAAACGGCGTCGCAGCGCGTCCGGCGTGGCCGATGATCGTGTTCCGCACGCCGAAGGGATGGACCTGCCCGCCGGAAATCGATGGAAAGAAATGCGAGGACTACTGGCGCAGCCATCAGGTGCCGATGGGTGACATGGACAAGGAGGAGCACATCCGCATTCTCGAACAGTGGATGAAAAGCTATCGGCCCGAAGAGCTGTTCGACGGCAATGGCCGCTTGATCCCCGAACTGGCCGAACTGGCGCCGAAAGGCCCCCGCCGGATGAGCGACAACCCACACGCCAACGGCGGGCTGTTGCTGCGGGAGCTGAGATTGCCGGATTATCGCAACTACGCTGTGGACGTACCCTCGCCAGGCGAGACAATCGCCGAATCGGCGCGGGTGATGGGCGGGTATCTCCGCGACGTGATGAAGCGGAACCTCGCGAGCCACAACTTCCGCCTATTCAGCCCCGATGAGAATAACTCCAACCGTTGGCAAGACGTGTTGGAGGTCACCGACCGCTGCTATATGGCAGATATTTACCCCGAGGACGATCACCTCTCGATTGACGGGCGGGTCATGGAGGTCCTCAGCGAGCACCAATGCCAGGGGTGGCTGGAAGGTTACCTGCTTACCGGTCGGCACGGCTTCTTTTCCTGCTATGAAGCCTTCATCCACATCATCGATTCGATGTTCAATCAACATGCCAAGTGGCTCAAGGTCTGCAACCACATTCCCTGGCGGCGGCCGATTGCATCGTTGAACTACTTTCTCAGCTCGCATGTTTGGCGGCAGGACCACAACGGGCTGAGCCATCAGGACCCCGGCTTCATCGATCATGTTGTCAACAAGAAGGCGGAGGTGATACGCGTCTATTTGCCGCCCGACGCCAACTGTTTGTTATCAGTGACCGAACATTGCCTGCGGAGCCGCGACTATGTGAATGTGGTCATCGCCGGCAAACAACCTGCCCCGCAATGGTTGACGATGGACGAGGCTATCAAGCACTGCTCTGCCGGCGTCAGCATTTGGCCCTGGGCGTCAAACGACGAAGGGGCGGAACCGGACGTGGTGATGGCCTGTTGTGGGGATGTCCCAACCTTGGAAACGCTGGCAGCGGTCGACCTACTGCGGCAGCACCTCCCAGAACTGAAAGTGCGCGTCATCAACGTCGTCAATCTGATGAAGTTGCAGCCGCAAAGCGA
>CALFYU010000112.1 GCA_937952455.1 uncultured Planctomycetaceae bacterium | reverse complement strand
ATCCCCCGCGAAAGCCAACAGCTCGATCCGCTCGCCGATCATCAGCGGATTGTGTTTTTGTCGAGCTGCTATGACTTTCCGTTCGACACGACGCGGGCGTTGGAGTTTGCGCTGTTTCGCACGTTTTGTTCGCCGCGAATTTCGGCGCTGTTGGACCGGACGGGGGAGTTTCGCGAGCGGGGGCAGAAGCGGTATGACGATACCGACATTATCGTCAGCGAAATGCTGGAGCACGGATACGACAGCGAGCGGGGACGGCGGGCACTGGAGCGGATGAATCGGATTCATGGGCGGTTCGCGATCGACAATGAGGATCTGCTCTACGTGCTGTCGACGTTTATCTACGAGCCGATCCGCTGGAACGCGCGGTTCGGGTGGCGGGCGATGTGCGAGCAGGAGCGGTTGGGGTTTTTTCATTTTTGGCGAAACGTCGGCCGGCGGATGAACATTGCGGAGATCCCCGAGGAGTACGACGCCTACGAGGCGTTCAACCGGGACTACGAACAGCGGAATTTCGTGTTTCGCGAGTCAAACCGGCGGACGGCGGAGGCGACGCGGGAATTGTTCGTCAGTTGGTTTCCCCGCGCGGCCTCGCCGCTGGTCCGCTCGGCGATTTATGCGCTGCTCGACCCGCCGCTGCTGCAGGCATTTGGCTTTCCCCGCGCGGCATGGCCGATGCGTTTACTCGTGCCGTGGGCGTTGAAGCTGCGGGGAGGTGTGCTGCGGTTTTGCCCGCCCCGCCGTCAGCCGCGGCTGCGGACAGGGCAAACGTTCGCGTCCTATCCCGGCGGCTACACAATCGAGACACTCGGCCCCGAAGCTCCCCAGTTGTCCGACAGTTAGAGTAGCATCTCAAAATGTTCGGGCATGGCCTTGAGAACCCGCTTCCAAACCCGGTCGCGCCTGTTCGTGCAACTGTCGTAAAAGTGTGGGCGTGACGCGTCAGAGGGTTTTGAAACCAGTTGTAGAGAGTCGTCGTTTCGCCCCCGCGGCGGGTGCCCCGCGCCGGTCTTGACGCGGTTGGAAAAATCTGCGAGAAACCCCGCCCTCTTCAATCTCTCACCAATACAACTCTCGTTCCGTCCTGTCTCAATTCCGGCGATGCCCGATCGTCCGCGTGCGATCCGCGCCTCCGCCGAAGGATGTCTGGTATGAATCGCATCGCCAAGTCGCTGTTCCTGCTTGTCTCATTGGCTTCCCTCTGCGCCGGATGTGCCAACGCCCTCGAAAAGCGGACCATCGCCCAATGGATGGAAGAGATCGAACAAGAAGACCTGGCCAAGGTGCGTGATCGCAGCTCCGACAAGTTCGACGAAATGGCCTTCCCCTTGAGCAAACCGGCCGAACCCTTCGCCGCCCTGAAAGTCCTCAAGCTCCCCAAGGGAGACATCACCATCAAGAATGTGCAGGATGATGACGTCAACAAGAAGGTCGTCGTCGAGGTCGGCGATAAAGACCAACGAAAAACCGAACTCGTCTTTACGCTCATCCCCGATGGGGATTCCGGGAAATGGGTCGTCGACGATGTCTATCGCTCCGAAATGCAGCGGACCGGAAAAAAGAGCTATCGCTCCGTCGCCGAACAAATGAACCTGCTGCTGGCCGTGCAAGAATTCGACTACATCTGGACCAATGGCGACCGACAGCAGGTCCTGGGGACCTGTACCACACGGCTGGCTCGTCTGTTGGGTGAATTGCCGCCTCCTGATCTCGATCACATCTTGACCAGCGTGCACGGCAAAGGCCGCGCCGCCGGCAAGTTTAAGCCGCAGGCGCGCATGGCCGAAGACACCGCTGAAGTTGCTATGAACAAAAACGGCCGCGCGATCGTCGCCGCCTACCGCAACGTCGACGGCCGCTGGCTGGTCGACAACGTCGCCGTGAGCATCAGCGAAAAAGGCCGCGGAGAATATCGCGATATTCCCTCCATCCAAGACCTGGCTTCTGTGCTCATCACCACCAACAGCTTCCGCACCGCCTACGACGGAAACGACAAACAGGCCCTGGAACAGGTCACCACCTCGCAGTTCTTTAAGGGCGCCCTGGCCGCCGCCGATCTGCGATCCTTTAAGCTTCCGCAACTTGACAACGTGGAGCAAGAGAACCGAACCATCGACATCGTCGAAGGACATGCCGAGTTCGTCCTCCGCGACGCCGACAATGTGTTGCAAATCAGCCTGACGCGGAACGACGACGACGCCCCCAACGCCGCCCGGACCTACCGCGTCGACGACGTCGCCATCTGGCAGGACCGGCAGGAGAAACGGCTCGCCGCCGTCTTCACCTCCCAACAGGCCATGCAGGTCTTCAGTCACGCGCTCGCCGAACGCGATCTCAAGACGTTGCACTTCCTCTCCACCCGCGACTTCCGCCACCGCGTTTGGGATCGGCTGACGCCTGAAACCATCTACGACCTGCCGCTGACCGACATTCCCAATGCCGCTCCAATCTCGGAAAACGTCGTCTTCCGCGGGCCGCTCACCGAAGTCACCGTCACCCAGGGAGACAAACCGATCACTTACGTCATGCGGGCGCTCCACGGGGAGATGAAGGTTGACGACGTCCTGTTCCCCACACAAGGCCGGCCCGATTCGCTCAAAGAGACCGCCGAGATCATGATCCCCATTTATGATTTTGCCGCCGGCTTCCGCTTGAACAATCTGGAATTGCTCGCCCGGAACTCCTCGCGCGAACTCAACCGCATGGCCTGGAGCCAATGCCGGCGGATTCCCCACCTGAACATCGCCCCCGATTCCCACCTGAAAATGCCGCTGCACCGCGTGGAAAACTCCAACCCGGAAAGCGTGCAAGTCGTGATGGGCGATCAAAAACTGGGCGCGGTCGTCTGGCTGGTCAAGGAGAATGACGCCTATCGCATCGACGACATGCGGCTCATCCAAGGCCCGGATGAACGCCGCGATCAGGTGCAACTGAAACAACACGTCCGCCTGACCTTGGCCCAAGGCGAAACGGCCCCCACAGAAATGCAAACCATCGTCCCGGCCGATTTCGACGTGATCAACGACGAACTCTTCCCCGAAACCGTCGGCCAGGACGGCCAGGTCCAACAAGCCTCCGGCAGCGAAGTCGGCTTCCAACGCGACTAACGCCCGGCCGACACGTTGTACTTCCGTTTTAGCCACGGATGGTCACGGATCAAACACGGCTTCATCGGCGCGCAAGCCGAATTGCCAATCCGACCAATCGCGGCCGCGCATTAAGCTCCGGGCCTAGCGGCATGGGGCAGTGACCCCCGCGATGTCTTCAAAAGCCCACGCCTGGGGAGCTA
>CALFYU010000111.1 GCA_937952455.1 uncultured Planctomycetaceae bacterium | reverse complement strand
GGTTGCTGTAGATCCGCGTGTTGCAACCTTGCCCCGTGACGGCGGCGGTCACATCCTGGACCAGCACCCGCGCCAACGACCGCAAACCGACCAGCGACGCCAATGTCGCCACAAACGGCGGCAGCCCGATGACGGTGATCAACCAGGCATGAAAGCTGCCGATCAACACGGCCACGACCAGCGTCCCGAATACGCCGGCGCAGAGAATGCCGGCGCCCAGGTCTTCGGTTTGCAGATTCCCCGCCGCGTCTTGCGGTGCTAAGGCGATCATGATCGACGTGCAGACCGCGCCACTGAAGGCGATCACTGAGCCGCTGGAAAGATCGATTCCCCCGGCGATGATCACCGTGGCTGCGCCCAAGGCGAAAATCCCCAACAGCGACGCCTGCCGCAAAATCTCCGCCGCGTTCTGCCCTGGCTTTTGACGATAGGAGCCGTCTATGGCCGAAGTGATTCCGATGACCACTAAGATGGCGATCAACAGCCCCAATTCGTTCCCATGCCGCTTGAGCCAACGTTCCAGGACACTCGGTTTCGTTTCGGTACGGGACATGGGGACGCTTTTGACGAAGAGACGATCGACGATATGGCGGCAGCGAATCGGCCGGACTATGAACCACTGAGTCCGTACTTTTGCAGCCAGGCGCGGAATTCGCTCAGCGTGAGGAACTGCGTGTCCGCATCGAACATACTTCCGTCAAGCGGCGATTTTCCATCCGGAACGACCACCTTCAGACCTGTGCTGTGCAGATCGCCGTCCGCACTGCCGTGATGGGGCAAGATCTCCGAGATGACAACTTGATCCTCTTCGACCATCGCCTTGAGCAGTTTGACGCCGCGGTACCCCATTTGATACGGGTTCTGCACGACCATCACATCGACCAGTCCGTCGGCCATGCCTTCGATGGCGGGGGGATCGGCGTCGAAACCGACGACCTTGACCTTGTCCCGCACACCCAGTTGCTGGACGATGTCGACGATCGCCGGCGTGTTGTAGGACCAGATGCCCACGAGCAAATTCAAGTCCGGATTGCGGTCCAGTGCATCGCGGACGTTCTTGCGGGCCGTGTCCGCGCTGCCGTTGTCTCCCATGTTCTCTTTCGCCACGAATCCCGTACCGACTCCCTCGGCGAACCCGCCGATACGCTCCTTGGCATTGGTCGCCCCCTTAAGGCCAACGAACGTGGCGTACGCGCCGCCGTCGGGTAACAGTCCCCGGGCGGCAATGCCCAGTTCGCGGCCACCCAACACGTTGTTCGTTCCCAAATAGGCAAACCGCGCGTCGCGGGCGGCGGACGTGTCGACGTCGGAGTCGATCGTGATCACTTTGATCCCGGCGTCCTGCAACCGCCGCATTTCATCGGCAATGGCGGCGTTGTTGGCATCGGTGACCGAAATTCCCACGGCAACCACATCGGTGGCGTTGGCGTACTGCTTGAGCTTATTGATTTGCCCTTCGGTGTCGTAGTCGTTGCGGTCGACCATCACGGTCAAGCCCGCCTCTTCGACTTTCAAGTCTTTGGCCGCGTCCCGCGCCCCGGCGGCGGCGGCGTCCCAAAAGGGGGAATTGCCGTTGGTCAGAATAACAATCCGTTTGGCAACCGGTTCGGGCACTTCGGCCGATCCGCACCCGCTGGAGACGGCCGCCAAACCGAGCATCAGACAAACCACAATCAACGAACACACACGCATGGAACTCGAGGCCTCGGACGGAGGAATGGGTGTATTGCCTCCGCGTAAACTCACCGGTGGCAACATGCTCAAAACGACCAGAATACGCCCGGCGCGCAGTCGCGTCAACGAATGAAACCAAGCGGGTGGCTGCGATTGCGCAGCAATCGCTGTGTCGCAGGCACAAGACGCCGCAGTTTCATCATTGTTGGATCAAACCAGCATCCAAGGAATCGTCAACGCGTCAACTGCGGCGACTTGCGATCCTCCGCCCGCCCCGATAGCGAACTATCGGGGCCACCGAATTTTGTATTCCATCACTTGTGGGCGAACGATCCAGCCAGCATGTTGGCGTCAAAATATTGCGGGACGGTGCCGTCGGCAGCGTACAGGTACAGCGCCGCCAGTACAATCGTATCCAGCGTCGTCGAGATCAACGAAACCAACAGCAGCGACAACACGCCGACGGCAATCACCGCTCCGCCCGCCACGGCGCCGGCCGTGCCGATTAGGTAGGCCCCCAACGCAATCAATGCGATGCAGGGCAGACAAAATAGAAACGTGATCGCGCCGATGCCAAAGTTCGCTGACAGCGCCTCGCCCCAGGTCTTGCGCATGATCGATGCCGATCGCTTAAATGCCGTGAGGGGATCGGCCTTTTCCACGACCAACACCGGCACGACGAAAAACGTCGTAATCGACCACGCCATGCCGATCAAGGCGGTGACGATCTGCCCGACTCGTTCCGACTTCGACTCGATGACCTTCAGGATCATACCCACCGAAGCCGCCACGGCCGCCCAGCCCAAAATCTGCGGCAGCCGCCGCGACGCCGCTCCCAAGCCGTCGGAAAGCGTCGGATCTTGTCCCTGAAACCGCAGCACTGCACAAGCCACCAGTGCGGAGTTGAAAAAGATAATCACGAAATAGTTCACGAAGTAAAACGCGAACAGAATCACATACGCCAGCGGATCCTGCGGCACCTGCTGATCGTCCATCACGACTTGAAAATATTCCGTATTCCACAGCGGCACCGCGAAACTGGCCAACACCAGCAAACAGCAGAACCCGCGGACGACTGGAAACAGCCCCAGTCCCTTATGCAACCCCAGCACATCGAAGCTGGCGTTGCCCAACTCCCAACCGTTGGCGATGCGTTCAAACATGAGCGATTCCTTGTGATGAGCGATTGAAGCCGCGACGTCGTTCAGTCGGAAGTATGCCACAACATGTTTGACCGGTCCACCAAATTTTCCGTCATAACCGATAAGAAGCCACAAAAGTTGGCATTCCGGCCAGCTGGACCATCCGATCCCCCGTCTATGCGGCCAACTACCAAAAAATCTTGCAGCCCGGCAACTGACGCCGCAAATCGGCCACCCCGCTGAGGGTCACCCGCGTTTCAGCGAGATTCAGCCCCTCCAAATTCGTCAGCGACGCGAGATGTTTCAGTCCGGCGTCACTGATTGGCGTGTCATACAGGTACAATTCCCTCAGCTGCGTCAAATTGCGAAGCGACGACAACCCGTCGTCGCTGATCTGAGCGCCGCTGATGTCGAGGTACTCCAGTTCCCGAAACTCGCTGATGACATACAAGTCGGTGTCGTCGATCGACGTGCTTTCTACATCAAGATACGTCAAGACTTGCCAATCCTCAGGAGCGTGTTTCCAAATCCATTCCGGCTTCCGATTTCCAATCCGAAAATGCATCTGTCCCCGCGGCTTGACCGCCAAGATCGCCCGATGTTCCCAATAAATCGGCAGCAGATAGGAGACGGCAACCGCCGAAACGCACATCAGCACCCCCAACACCGTCAACTTGCCAGGCGACAGCCAAGTGCGAGATGTGCGCCGCGTCTCATCCGTCATTGGGTTACCTTGTGAATAGGCGAGCGGCAAGCGTCATCTTGACGGCGACGTCCGCAACCAGCCTTCCCTAGCTGCTAAACCAACTCCCGCACGACTTCCCCCTCCGGCAGCGCCACTATCGGACGGCCGTCGTTGGTGTGGAATTCGTGACGCGGATTCAATCCGAGCGCGTGATAGATCGTGCGGGCGAAATCGGGAACCGTCAGCCGCCGCGACTTGGGATAGGCCCCGATCCGGTCGCTCTCGCCCACGAGTTGTCCCGGCTTGATTCCGCCACCGCTGAGCGTGAGGCTGAAACAGTGCGGCCAGTGATCCCGCCCGCCA
>CALFYU010000110.1 GCA_937952455.1 uncultured Planctomycetaceae bacterium | reverse complement strand
ACTCTTACCGTTCTAGGTTGCCCGCGCCGCGACGTGCGTCTTTGGCCGTCGCAACGAGAACCATTCCCCCTGCCGGACGTATGCTGCCGTCTTCCGGCGGTTTCGACGATGCTTGACACCCTTGCGCTTTTGTTCGCGTCGAACAATCGAGGGTTTAAGGGCCTCCATCGCTCCCCGCACCGTCGCCGTCCCCGAATGGAACGGCAAGCCGGCTACAAACCAGTGTCGCTCATCGTGGCCGCACAGATAACGACCTGCGATCGGCAATTGCCATCCCGTGACATCCAAAGTCAGATGCCGCAGCTTAGGTTTTACGTCGAGCACGTCGGCTATGATCGTGTCTGCCCAGGGATAGGTTAGCTTGAACATCTCAGCAACTTGGTCGGCCACAACGTCGATTTCGAATACGTGGCCGCGCTGTTCGATGACGGCCTTGGCGCCGATTTCGTCGAAGGCCGTTAAGACGTCCGTCTTCATTGTTTTCCTCCAATACAAGTAGGTTGTTTCATGACTCCAAAGCGGAAGCCGTGGGACTCGAACCCACAAGCGGCAGGGCCGCCACCTGTTTTCAAGACAGGCCCCTCATCCAGCCGGGTGACTTCCTTGGATGCGGGTAGGCTTTAGGCTTTAGTCCGTAGGGTTGGCAGATGATCGCCGTTCAAGTCGGCACGGTTCATCCGTCCCCCTTTTCTGCTTACTGCCTACCGCCTACTAAAAAGTGGGACCGGAGGGACTTGAACCCTCACCCGCCCGGGTAAGAACCGGGGATGCTGCCGCTAACACCTCAATCCCATATCTGACGACTGCGTAGAGCCAGTTTCAAAACCCGGTTGCGCCTGTTCGTGAATCTGTCGAACAAGTGGGGAGGCGACGCGTCAGAGGGTTTTGAAACCAGTTGCACGAACAAATAGGCCCGGACGGAGTCGAACCGCCGTCTGGCTCTTATAAGGAGCCGGCTCTCACCATTGAGCTACGGGCCCCCGCGTGAATGCCGGCAACGAAAAAAGCCCTGAGACCATGTGATATCTGTCTTTGACGAACACCTGCAAAGCGAATGCACGCGCCACAAGCCCAAGGGGGAATCCGACGACGCCGTCCTGTGTCTATGGAGGCTGGTCGTCGGAGCGGACGGTTTCCGTGCACTCTGGCAATCACAACTGAGGCTCGAGCATATCAATGGCATCGATCGGTTTTCCAAACGGCGAATATTTTGATCGCGGTCTGTTCCCGCTTGCGGGTTAAGACGCGGCTGCTGAGGAAATGGTTCACCCGACTTTTGATTTTTCCCGAGTTCAATTTGCCGGTTCTGTGGGGATGTCACAATCAGGAGACAATTGGGTTTGCAAGCGGATGTTACCGAAAATCCCGTGACTTGATCGCCAGCGAGGAAAGTCGGCTCGAAAGGTCCTCCAAACGCCGGACGATGACGTGGATCACGGTGTCCTTGCATTCGACCTTCCCATGGACGATCCAGGCTTGGCAATGGCGCGTGATTTTTCGAAAGCGTTCCCAGGTTTTGGCGTGAACCACAAGATTGGCGGTGCCGGTTTCGTCTTCAATGGTCACGAATGTGATCCCCTTGGCGGTGCTGGGGCGTTGCCGCAACAGTACAATCCCCGCCACTTTTACGAAGATGTCATTGGGAGTTTGTGCCAGTTGTGCTGCCGGAATGATCCCCAACGGTTCGAGCCGCTCCCGCAGAAATGCCAACGGGTGGGATCGCAGTGAGAGACCCGTCATGCGGTAGTCGGTATGCACCTCCTCTTCCGGCATCATCTCCGGCAAAGCGACGACCGGTTCCTCGTCCGGCTTGAGATCGTCGAAGAGCGTTCGCTGCCGGGGCTTCGCCGAAATCGACAGCGCATTCCACACCGCTTCCCGGCGAGACTGATTCAGGCTCGCCAGAGCGTCCGCTTCTGCCAGCTTTTCCACCTGCGCTTGTGAAAGTGCGGTGCGGCGGATGAAGTCGTGCATCGATGTGAAACAGCCATCCAAACGGCGGCTCTCGACGATGGCGCGCGCGGTCGATTCTTGAAATCCCTTAATCAAGCGAAAACCGAGCCGAATATCACCCTGCTCGAGCGTGCAGTCCCATTCGCTGCGGTTCACGTCCACCGGTCGGACTTCGACATGATGCTTGCGGACGTCTTGAACCAATTGCGATGGTGCATAGAACCCCATCGGCTGGCTATTGATGACGGCGGCGGTGAACTGGGCGGGGTAATAATGCTTGAGCCAGGCGGAGACATAGACCAGTAAGGCAAAACTGGCCGCGTGGCTTTCGGGAAAACCGTATTCGCCGAAGCCGCGAATCTGCTGAAAAACCCGCTCGGCAAACTCCCCCTCCAACCCGTGCCGCCGCATGCCGTCGAGCAATTTTTGGCGAAACTGGTCGATGATGCCGGGGCGTCTCCAGGCTCCCATCGCCCGCCGCAGTTGGTCGGCTTCCCCCGGCGTAAACCCCGCCGCCACAATCGCCAGTTGCATGCACTGTTCCTGGAAAAGGGGGACACCGAGCGTTTTCTTCAGCACCTGCCGGATGGCTTCGTTGGGATAGGTCTCTTCCTCCTCGCCGAAACGCCGCCGCAGGTAAGGATGAACCATATCCCCCTGAATCGGACCGGGGCGCACGATGGCGACTTCGATCACGAGATCGTAGTAACAGCGCGGCTTGAGCCGCGGGAGCATCGACATCTGCGCCCGGCTCTCGATCTGAAAGACCCCCATCGTGTCCGCCCGGCAAATCATGTCGTAGACCTGAGGGTCTCCTTCAGGAACGTCGGCCAAGGTGAGTTCTCTGCCGGTCGTCGCCTGAATCAGGGTGAAACATTTGCGAATGGCGGTCAGCATCCCCAGCGACAAGCAATCGACCTTGAGGATGCCCAGATCGTCGAGGTCATCCTTGTTCCACTGTACGACTGTGCGGCCCTCCATCGCGGCATTTTCAATGGGGGCCAGTTCATGCAGTGGGCCGCGCGTGATGACCATCCCCCCGACGTGCTGCGACAAGTGACGGGGAAATCCGAGCAGTTCCTGCACCAGATGCACGAACTGCCGGCCGGTGTTTGAGCGAATGTCGAGTCCCGCTTCCTGGCATCGCTGGCGAAAATCATCGGCAGCCCGGTAGTGGTCGGCGTTCTTCGCCAGCCGATCGACCAGATCGAGCGAAAAACCGAGTGCCTTGCCGACGTCGCGAATCGCCGACCGGGGACGGTAAGTGATCGTCACCGCCGCAATTCCCGCCCTGTCCCGCCCGTATTTGTCGTAGAGATACTGCAAGACCTCTTCCCGGCGTTCGTGCTCGAAATCAACATCGATGTCAGGGGCTTCGTCCCGTTCCCGGCTAATGAACCGTTCGAAGAGGACGTCCACCCGTTCGGGATCGACGGCGGTGACTCCCAGGCAGTAACAGACCGCTGAATTCGCCGCCGACCCGCGTCCCTGACAGAGAATGTCCCGGGAGCGGGCGAAACGCACGATATCCCAGACCGTCAGGAAATAAGGTTCGTAGCGGAGTTCCTCGATCAGGTGCAGTTCATGCTCCAAGAGGCGCCGGACCTTTTCGGGGAGACCGTGCGGATACCGCTGTTCGGCGCCCTGCCACGTCAGATGCCGCAGATATTGGATCGGCGTGTAGCCGGGGGGAGCGAGTTCTTCGGGGTACTCGTACCGAAGTTCATCGAGCGAGAACGTGCACCGGCCGGCAATTTCCAAGGTTCGTTCCAAGGCCTGCGGCATGTCGGCGTAGATCGCCCGCAGTGACTCCAACGAACGCAGATGCCGCTGGGCGTTGGTTTGAAGCTCTTCGCCGAGGTGGGCGATCGCCGTGCGAAGTCGGATGGCCGTCAAAACATCGTGCAGCGGCTTGCGCTGCGGAACGTGAAACAGCACGTTGCCGGCGGCCACCAGCGGCAGATTCGTCTGCTGCGAGATATCTCGCAGCCAGCCGCGGCGATACCGGTCGTGCGGACCTCGCTGCAGTTCCGCCAGCAGATATGTCTCACCGAAGATGTCTCGATAGCGTTGCGCATCATGGTTTGAGAATTCTTCATAGCACGCCGGAGGGACCACGCCTGCCAATAAGCCGGCGGAGTTTTGCGCGATGTCATCCCACGTGAGGTGACATTCCCCTTTCGGGGCCCGTCTTCTGCCGGTTGTGATGAGACGGCAGAGGTTGCCGTAGCCGCGGCGGTCTTGTACCCACACCACAACCGGCAAGGCATCCGCCGGGCGAATTTCAGAGCCGACGACCAGTTCGAGCGGCGGATGATCCTTCGTGGCGGTGCCCGCCCGCACGACACCCGCTAGCGTATTGATGTCGGTGACGGCCAGCGCGGAATAACCCAATTCCGCGGCGCGAGCGACGAGTTCTTCGGGATGAGAAGCCGCTTCAAGAAATGAAAAATTCGTCAGACAATGCAATTCGGCATAGGGCATGACTAGAAGAACTCCCCATGCCAGAACCAGCGGGCGTCTTGAAGACGGCGAAAGACCCACAGCCATTGACCGGCGGCCGTTTCCACACGGTAGTAGTCCCGGCAGACATATTCGCCCTGCCACCAACCATATTCGATCCGCTCCGGTTCCGAGGCGTGAGCGATGTTGAACCGTGTTCCCTGCCAGAGCAACACGCCGGGCGGACCGTCCGGCACCACGGCGATGACGTCGACGGGTCTCGGCTGGGGGAATAACACGGTGGGGCGATCCAGACTGTAAAATCGGGCCGAAAATGCCGTCGCTGCTGAAGTGCCCCTGTCGGACACCGCACGCAGCTGCACCGCTCGTTCCGGAGCAGGATTGGGGAGCAAACAGGGAACCAGCACCGCATTTTCTCCCAACCGGCTGCTGAGGCGATTCAGGAGCATCACGTATTGCCGCGCATGATCGCGCATCCCCCCGTCAAACAATTCCTGTTGCGCCGCTTCCAGTGGAGTCACGTCCAGCGCCTCCATGGAAAAACCAACCACCGGCGAAGAGAGCCGCAATCGTTCCTGTTGGAATCGCAACAGATCGCAAATGTGTCGAAATTCGTTTGTCGCTTCACAGAGGCGCAGGCTGAACGATTTCGCGGTCCGGTCTTCCAACACAAACCGGCACTGCAGATGGCGCGTGCCGAGACGTTGGGGGCAAAGCAAGCCCAGCAGTTGTCGCAGCAGTTGGAACCACAGGTGTTCCATCGCGTCCGGGTGCGAAACCCCCTCTTCAAGAGTTTTCTCGACCCGATACCTGGGGAGCGGCCGGCAAGGCGAGATGGCTTCCGGGCGCTCTCCTTTGAGTTGATCGATTCGCGCGAGAACCTCCGTTCCGAATCGCTGCAATAGCGACGCGCGATTCAACGTGAGAACCTGTCCGATGCTCTGGATGCCCAGCCGCTTTAGCTTCGTCACGGTGGACTCGTTCAGCCGCAGTCCCATCACCGGCAGCGGTTTTAGTCGCTGTAGTTTCCCTGCGGGGATGACAATCGGCTGCTGCGGGCCTGCCAGAAAGTGAGCCGCCGCCCAAGCAGCTCCGACGGTCTCGCTGATAGCGATGCGGCCGTCGTAACCCTCGTTCGAAAGTGCGCGGTCCAACTCCGCCGCAAGTGACTGTTCCCCGGCAAAGAACGGGGCAACGCCCGTCACATCCATGAGGATACTTTCCGGTCGGTCGGCATCTTCCAGTCCAATACGAAAGCTGAACCGTTCGCAGCGAAGCGCGAGTTCCTCCAGCGCCTGTCGATCCTGCGGCGGCTGGACCGCTTCCACGATGAGGCGATCGCGGGATCGGGAAAACGTCCGGGCCTCCGAGACCGGCATTCCGATCCGCACGCCACGCTTCCGGGCCGGACGATTGCAGTAGCGGACAAACTCTCCTTGCCGCATCGTTTCCGTCAACAGCAACACGCACCGGTCAAGCTCCGGCTGAGCGGCGATGAGTCGTTGCAACGGCCAGGCGGGAAACCAGAGACAGAGAATTCTCTGAGTGCGTATCCCCATAAAGCGTTCCCTTCAAGCTGTCAATCATGATGTTCGCCTTTAAGTGGTGGGGTTTTCCGTGGCTGGCAGCGACCTCGACTTGAAAGCAAAGCGACCCGCGCAAGAAAGGGCGCGGCTGCACCTTGAGCCGGACCTCGGCCCAAGACGGTTGGCAAGCCGCTTTCGCCGACCGCACCAGAAAGCCGATCCCCGATGAGTTTTCCGCCGCCAATTGGAGTCGCCGAAAACTGGTCCCAGTCAGTCGCTCGATGCTCATCCAGACCAGACCAACCGCCTCGCAACGCAGCGCCTCTTCGCACGCCCAAAGAGCCTGCCGTTCCGAAGCCGGCCGGATCAGGACCAGTCGGGACAGATCGAAGCCGAGCAGCGAAAGCGATAATGCAAACAGTTCATGCCGCGTGTCGATCAACACCAACCGTCGCCCTTCGGGGGAGACCCGCCGGCCGGCGATCAGTGAAAGCGTGCCCGCCCCGCTGGCGTCGCCGTTCCCCAGCCACTCGACCAGACTCCCCTCCCGGACGCCGTGACTGGGCAGCAGCGCATCCAGGGCATCGCAACCGGTTGTGAAGACGGCGGTTGAGCCTCGTTCCCAAGCTCGAATTTGGCCCTGAAGTTCGATAATCTTGCGTTTCTGGGGAGTGCGCAAATTCAATTTTTCCATGGTTTGCTCCTGACTCAAAAATATACAAATGTACACTATATGTCAAGCCGCGATTTGGGGGCGAATTTCGCCCGCGGCCAGACAGGCCACCCGAAAAACACGGGAGGAATAAACAGCCATGTGCGGTCGCTATACCCTGAGAACTCGCCTAAACCAATTGCTCGACCTCTACGCCGCCGGGTCGCAAATTGAGTGGGAACCGCGCTTCAACATCGCTCCCACGCAGCAAGTCGTAGCCGTCCGTGCGACTCCCGATGCCGACGCGCGGGAATTGGTGCTCCTCCGCTGGGGACTGGTTCCGTTCTGGGCCGACGATCCCAAGATCGGCAATCGCATGATCAACGCCCGCGCGGAAACGCTCGCCGAGAAGCCCTCGTTCAAAAACGCCTTAAAGCGCCGCCGCTGTCTTATCCTGGCGGACGGGGTCTACGAATGGCGGAAGGAGGGCACATCAAAACAGCCCTATTTCATTCACATGAAGGATGATCGGCCATTTGCGTTAGCCGGACTCTGGGAGCGCTGGAAAAAATCGGACCCGCCTCTGGAGACTTGTACGATTGTCACGACGAGCGCCAACTCACTCTTATCGGACCTGCACGATCGCATGCCGGTCATTCTCACCGACGCCGATGCGGCGGTCTGGTTGGATCCCGAAATCGAACAGCCCGAGCCCCTGCTCTCGTTGCTCGATCCCTATCCCGACGACGAGATGGAAGCCTATCCCATCAGCACGCTCGTGAACTCACCGAAAAACGAAACTAGCAAGTGCATCGAACCTCTCGAATCCGCATAAGAAGCTTCGGGGCCACCCAGCGATGCACTGCCGAAACGAAAATGTCGGTGTTCATTTAGCCACAGAAAAAACACGGATGAAACAGGGATTTGTCAGGCGCGATGCCGCAAGTCCCAAACCGACGGCTCGCCGTCGTGCACGGCGTTCCCTGTCGAACGAGGCGGCACTGCGCAACCAGATGTGATATAAAAAGGCAGATGCGCGAATCGCGCCGCCGAACATGCCAGCCGCCCACCACCACACACAGCGAGCACAACGCATGACCATTCTAAAACGACTGATATTATTCGCGGCTATCATTTCGTCTGCCGGACCGTTAGGCCGTTGCCGTGCCGGAGACGAAAATCCCGCGGCCATAAAGTCGACACCCTCCATCCGCAAGGTCACCTGTGAAGGAACGTACCCACACCATTTGCAAGGTCTCTGCGCGGATGACCGATCGATCTATTGGTCGTTCACCACGACGCTGGTGAAAACCGACCGCGACGGCAAACTCATCAAGAAAATTCCCGTCGCCAATCACCATGGCGACCTGTGCTACCATGACGGAAAGCTCTATGTCGCGGTCAATCTCGGCAAATTCAACGATCCGCAGGGGAACGCCGACTCGTGGGTTTACGTCTATGATGCGGAAACGCTCAAGGAACTCGCCCGTCACGAGACCCAGGAAGTCTTCCATGGAGCGGGGGGCATCGGTTATCGGGATGGCCGCTTCTTTGTGGTCGGCGGACTGCCGAATGACGTCGATGAAAATTACGTCTACGAATATGACGGCGAGTTTAAGTTCTTGAAGAAGCACGTGATCGACAGCGGGCACACGCACTTGGGAATTCAAACCGCCGCGTTCGCCCACGGCCGCTGGTGGCTGGGCTGTTACGGCAGCCCGAAAATCCTGCTGGTCACCGACGCCGATTTCCAGATGAAGGGCCGCTACGAATTCGATTGTTCGCTGGGAATCGAAGAATTGCCGAACGGACAACTGCTGTCCGCCAGCGGGAGCTGCGACAAAACCAAAGGCTGCCGCGGCAGCGCACAGGCCGCCCAACCGGACGAAGCAGCCGGCCTAAAGTCTCTCAAACCAGAGAAAGGCAACGATCGATGAGCGATTTGCACATTCACATCCGATCGGGATGCCGGGCATGAGCGTACCATTGGGCCGTTACCGTCACTACAAGGGGAAGGACTACATCGTCCTCGGAGTGGCGCGGCACAGCGAAACCGACGAACAGCTGGTCGTGTACCGGCCCGATTACGGAGACCGCGGTCTATGGGTGCGACCGCTGGCCATGTTTCAGGAGTCCGTCGAAGTCGAGGGGCGAATCGTCCCGCGATTTGAATTCCTCGAACCCTCCGGCCCGTAACCCGCCGGCAATGCTATGCCAAAGGTCGTCTAAGGGCCTTTGAGTTCGATGATTCCCACATCAATCGACTCATCCGTGTCTTTGACGCTCAGCGTGGGCTGAGATTTGGACGGGCGGGAATATCTGCCTTTGAAGTAATCTTCCGGCGATCCGGCGGGATTCTGGTCCCACTCAAATAACATGTAGTACTCGCCCACCGGTGCGCCGTCGTTTTGATAGTACGTTGTCAGGGCAAATTTGCCTTCGTCGCCGGACTTGCCGATCGTGGGAAGTTTCACTTTGCGATCGCTGGGCATCGGATTAGGCACCAGCCGCACGGACACCCCCCGGGTCGGTTTTCCGTCGACGTGAATGGTTCCGGTCACTGGAACGACTTCCTTCGGGTTCGCTGGTTTCGGGGCTTCCGGACCACACCCCACCGCAGCGGACAACAACGCCGTGAACAAACCGCAAATGAGCCCGGGCCGACTGACCGTCGCCTTGCGGGAAGGGAGTTGGCTTTCAAAACGTTGGGTTGAATTTTGATGCACCGCACTGAATCCCGATCGAAATACAAAAAAGAATGCGGGCCAGCCGGCGTACCGTAACGGCTGGCCCGCAAGAAACATTTGCCTAAGTCTTGTCCGATCGCCCGATGGTTGATCAGTCGGTCGAGACGATCTCTCCGCCGGCGCGGGTCACTCGACCGCCGAAGACGATAATGTCAATACTGTCATTGACGCTGGACACCGAGCCGTCGGCATTGAGTGTCAGTGCCACACCCGTGTGGAATGAGTACGGCCCCGCCACGTCATAGCCTTCATCAACGGCATTGGTGCAATTGACGACGCAGTTACCGCCCAAGTCGAATCCGCCGGAAGCTCCGGGCGGCAGGGCGTCACCGGGACCACCGAAGGGAACGCCAAGCACAGACGACGACCCGGCGCCGAACAGGCCCCAGCTCCCCGCGGAGTAAGAGGGAGCCGTATCAACCGTCGATGGCCGGCCGCCGCGGTAGAGCGTTTCCCGCAGCGCGTGTTCGGAGACCATGATCGTATTCGACGTCCCGTCGGCGATGTCACGAATGCGGTTTAGCCCGTCGGCGATGAGCACGACTTGACCGCTGTTGGCGACCAGCGTTCCGCCGAACATCGCTCCCTGGTTGCCGGCACTGGAAATGCTCGTGCTGCCGCTGACGGCCGCGCCGATGTCATCGCCGATCCCCCGGAAGGAGATATAGTCCAGCGGAGCGGCCTGCAAAAACAAATCGGCCCCCGCCGGCGCTCCCGCGACCGGAATCGTCGAGCCAGCCGCAAATCCCACGCGGTTGGTGGTGCTGCCCGAACGCGGGACCGAGGGACAAACGTATCCCGGAATCTGCGTGGAGGCTTGCGTATTGTCGGTGCCGCCGACCACGACCAGTCCGCCCCCGCCGGTCGTCGAGGAAGAAGAAATGTTCGCAGAAATATTTCCCTGGTCAATGAACGGCAAAATCGAAAGCGTCCAGGCCGACATATTCGGCGTGCCGGTAATTCCGGCGCCGAGAGTCGCGTCGACATTGAACGCCGGCGGGAAAGTTAGATGCTGATCATGATAGTTGTGCAACGCCAGGCCGATTTGCTTGAGATTATTACGGCATTGTGTGCGCCGCGCGGCTTCGCGCGCCTGCTGGACCGCTGGCAGAAGCAAGGCGATCAAAATCGCGATGATGGCAATAACCACCAATAACTCGATCAGCGTAAACCCTCGTTGCCGTTGCTGAAGACGTTTCATCGAGTTCTCCTCTTAAGAAAGGATAAAACCAGAAGACTTCTTGCTGAAGTCGAGAAATGAGCAGATGAAACCGCGACCCGTACCCGGCGCGGAAGAAGTCAACGCATTAGCAGAAGTGAGAGCCAGAAAGGGAACGCCTCATTTTAACGGTCCGCGGCGTGGATCGCAAGCACTTAATCACGGGAATCGACAGACCTTGCCGCGCGTTTCGCGCGTTGACTTCATCGAGCAACGAAGCATACCTTGGCTGAGTACGCTCACCGAGGTTCGGCCAACCGCAAACCGAGTTCTCGGTCGAACATCGAACGTTCTACAATTCGTGTCCGTTGCATGAGGCCGATGGGATGCGAAATCGCGGGCGCGTGTCAGACCTCATCCGCCGGCGGGCGCGTCAAACCAGTTCGTCCCAATCGCTGCGCCCCCAATCGCCTTCAACCCGATGGCCACGCCCCCGTAGGCAAATCCGCCGACGGCCACGCCGCCGATGACGCCTAATAGGCCGAAGGCGCAGCCGCCAAGACTCAAAAGGCCGCACGCCAATCCGCCGATGGCGATGCCCCCTTGTGCAATTCCGCCGACAGCGACGGCACCGGTCGCGATGTCGCCCACGGCAAGAATCCCTTTGGCGCTGCCGCGGCGTTCCCCCGCGTCCCAGTCCGGACCGATCGCGATATCGTACAGCGGCCATCCGGCGATTTCGCGTTTCGACCGTTTCCGTACGGAACGTCGCTGCGGACGATTTTGCAACTGCTTTTCGAGTTCTTCGACGCGGTGTTCGAGTTGTTCCGTTTTGGCACTCATGACGTACAATCTCCCTCGTTAATCCAACGGTCTTCGTCGGGTCAGCAAACCGAGCACGGCGGCAAACAGTGCGCCACCGATGATCGACCAGATGATGGGAAAGTCCTCACCGCCGATTTGCACCGTGAACAACTCCGGCAAACCGCTTGCGCGGGCCATCCATGTGCCCAACAACGCACCAATGAAGCCGAGCACAATCGAGACCAAGCACCCGCCGCGGGAGTATCCGCTTAATGATTGTGCCAGTCCCCCACAGATCCCGGCGATGAGCAACAACAACAAGAATTCCCAGATCGTCATCAGCGCTCCCCCCTAAACGTGCGACGTGTTGATTGTTTTACAACGTTGATGACCGGTGGGCGGGCACCAACCCAAGACCGGCACGGTTGCTTATAATGAATTATAGCAACTCGTGCCGGCTTGGTTGGCGGCCCTGCCCTTCTTCCCCTTGAAATTATTTGTTCATCGCTTCGGTCTCACTGGCGACTTACGGCGGCGGGACCAACCCCAGTTGCGCAATCCGCGCGGCCAGACGATACCACTCCGGGACGAGACCGCAGAGTGAAGCGACGAGTCCGACGCTCCAGATCTCGCCGTCGCTGCAACTGAGCGTCAGCTGACCCGCCTGCAGCAACAACATGGTTGTGATGCGCACCAACTTCATGTACGTAAATTCCTGTCCCGATGGTAATGGACACCCTGGCGATCACTGCGCCGAGAAGTCCGAAAAGAGCGAGTGGATTCGGTGGTAGGATTTTTTGACGGCCCCGTAATGCCGACGAAGTACGTCCAATACCTTTTCCTGGCCGATGTGGCTCAGTGCGCATTCATATTTTGATCGAATATAAACTTCGCCCCGCACGACTTCCGCTAAGACGGCGACGAGGCCGTCGTCGAGTTTGTCGATGCAAGCCATGATTGCCCGATGGACGCGGCTGGGGCTGCTACTCGTAAAGCGACTGCCGTCACCTTCTGGAAAAATGAGCTGATTCAAGTCCGCGGCTTGCCGACGACGCTCAAGTGCCAATTCCGTAAACGCTGACCGCAGGCGGCTATCAGAAATCTTCCCGGATGCTTGCGTCAAGCTATCCGAGCTGGCGATGTTGATCGCCACGAGTTCACGAATCGCGGCAATCGTTCTTGGCTTAGGAAAATGTCGAGTTTGCGTCATCATTGTAGTCATCGTGGGGTATCGAAGTATCGGATGGTCCTCCCCCGTTCATGTCGCATCTCCGCATACGGTTCAGGCATCGAACCGACAATAACCCTGTGAGTCGTGACATGAGGACCAGTAAATATTGCCGAGACTCTTCCAGAGCAGATTGCATGCCAATCGCCGAAAGTCCATAGAAAATCGACCAATGGTCGGGATTTTCGTTTTGGGATAATACACGTCTTGGCAGCCTGCCTGCCGGATTGTGCGTGTATCATTCATGCGATGGCAGGGGTTCGTATTCAACATCACTTTTCTTTGCTTCAGGGATAGTGTTTGCGGGGACGTGCTTCGGTTTTGTATACAGCAATGCGGATTGCGTTTGCCGGCCTTCGACGACGGCCGCCTGCAAACTGGTAACAACGCGGTCCGCCCCGGCGTCGATCAGCCGTTGTTGCAGCTTTTTCAACCGTGAGCCGTGCAGCACAACGGCCACAATTCTCAAATCGGGGCAACGCTGTCGAAGCCGTTTGCAGAGATACCGCCCCCGCTTTGTCCCCAGCGGTGGCATCATGACCAAAAATGCGATCCGGCAAGCGTCGCCTTGCACTTGGTCGATCGTTTCGCCGGCGAGCGTCTCGGACGAGACTAAATCGATCGAGAAGCCCTCGGTCTGCAACAACTGACCAAGCATGATGGCAGAGGTTTCGTCTGCCATGTCGCGCACGGGAATGCAAAGGACTGTGTTCGCTGCAACAGGCAAGCTCCCGGCCTCCAGATTGTCTGTGTGGACCATGTCGATTTTTCTTGCAACGCGCTCTCCCAAGTCATCCACGAGTTCCCGAGCAGATTCGTTGAGCACGGACTCCTGTTGTTCACTCAGACGGTCGGCATGCCGATCGCGCTCAGCCAGGTGCAATGCGGGGACTAGGACTTCGTCATAAAACTCGGTGACTGTCGACGATTCCAGATAGCGTTCGGAAATCTTGGCCGCCTCATGGTCGTCGGACGTCAGCAGCCGCTGGTACAGGTGCTCGTACGGTTGCAAGGCAGATTGATCTCCTAATAACACCGGCAGGAATTGCAGTTGGGGGAAGTACTTGCCCAGAACGACCAGGCAGACTGTCAGCGGCATCGCCAAGACTAAACCGATCGGTCCCCACAGCCACGTCCAAAAAATCGCGGCTATGATCACGCCTAGCGAGGAGACGCCGATGCTGCTGCCGTACAGCCATGGTTCGAGCACGTTGTTCACGATCAGTTCCAGCACGACGAACAGGGTAATCACCATCAGCGGCTGCGACCAGCCTTTCGTGACCGCTAGCGCCAATGTGATCGGCATGGCCGCCGCAATCCACGGGCCGACGTACGGCAAAAAGCGCAACAGCGTTCCCAGTACGCCCCACAACATGGCATTGGGGATTCCGATGATCGACAGCCCAACGCCGACGACCACACCATAAATCACGTTGATCAGCAACTGCATCCGCAAATACCGGCTGAGCCGTTCGGCGGCGTCCTCGATCGCCTCAGTCGTCGCATACAATCGTGACGTGCCCAGCAGGTGCACCACGCGGTTGCGCAGGTCCTCACGCATGACCAATATAAAAATGACCAACACGACCACCATCCCCGCCGTGGAAAGCGGCGCAACCAATGGTCCCAGCCAGGTTTGAATCTGATTCAGCGGCGAGGGGGGCATTTCCACCACCTTAACGGCCACCGCCTCCTCATCCTCCTCCGGCTTCATCTGCGACTGTGGATTGAGCCACGCCAGCCATTCTTTTTCTTTGCCTAACGTTGGCCGCGGCTTTTCACTTTGGGTAAGCCCCTTGTCTTCCTCGTCTTTCTCGTCTTTAGAAAGTTCCGCGCCAATATCCTCCAGAGCTTGCTGCGCCTTTTCCAACTTGTCGCCCGTGCCGTGCCGCACGTTTCTGATCTTGGCGATCAAGTTGTCCTTGTAATCCGGCAAGCGGCTGCTCAATTCCACGATCTGATTCGTCGCCAGCCACCCCCCGCTGCCGATGGCAGAGAAGGCAATCGCGCAAACAATCACGACGGCCGCGCTCCGACCGACACCGAATCTCTAGATGCGCATCACCATTGGCGACAAGATGAAGCTGAGCAACACAGCCAGGGAGAGAGGCAATAAGACGTCCTTGGCCCAATACAGGGCACCAATCGCCAGCGCAAACGCCAGCAACGTGAACAGTCGCTGCGACGGCCGGGTGTCTCGCTTCTTTTCCGACATGTTCGATTCCTCTTGGCCCCCGCCGCGGCCGGCCGGCAACTTGCTCAGTCGCCGCCGGAAATGACTTTCTTCCTGGTTTTCACACGATTGATGTCACCTACTATTGCCGCATGCGGATGGCTTCGACAATTCCGCTGGGATCAGGGATCCCGTGGGCCCGAATTTCACAATCATCCTGCCCGGCACTGGAGATGGCGATCGAACCGACGTCGAGCAGGCGTTCCAGCAATGACTGGTCGATCTGTAGATTTCGCACGTCGTCGTGCCGCACCTCCGATGTCGACCTCGCAATCAGCCCCTGCTGATAAATGGTTCGTTCGCTGGTTATCCTCAACGTGATGAACCATGTCTTCACCCGCCAGATGAGATAGGCAACCGCGCTGACGACGATTAATACATTTCTCGTCCACAGCAATATGTTCCCCTCCAAGAGCGGCGAATCGGGAATCTCCAGAGCACTGAGATCCATGTTCGCCTGACGAGCAAAGACAAGCCCCACACCCGTCAAACCGCACGCCAGCATCAGAATCAGAAACGTGTACCAGAATGGGTGATTGCGAAACATCGCCGGATGAAGCGTCTGCAGTTCGCGTTCTTCGTCGGCCGGAGCATCGACCACTGGGTGATGTTCCGTCCGCCTAGACTTTGCGGCGGGTGACTCAGCGATCGGCACCGATTGCGAAGCGGCCGCTTCGAACGGCTTCTGACAATTGACGCAGGTGACATGCTCGCCCACGAGTTGAGGCTCAATCTCCATCACGGCGTGGCAATGCGGACATTGATAGACCAGATTATCCGCGATTTTCATCGGAGTCTCCTTTGGTTCCGGACAAGAATTTGGCGGCCGGGTTTGTGTCAGATCGCTTAGAGCAACCGATGTGCCGATTCGCGGAATCCCTGTCATTCACTGGATTTATCGCCGCGTTTGGCATGGAAATTGGTCGCGCAGCGATCAGCGCGGCGGGAAAACAATCGGTAAGGGAACGCTGTTTGCCGGGGGCCCCCGACCTGCTCGCTCAGGGAGGGCAACTCCTCTCGCAAACCAGCAACTCTCACCACAGATACGCGGACGGCATAGGACTTGCATCAGGTCGCAACGACTCAGGCAGGCGATGGAACGGCTGAGTCATCACGTCAACCGGCGGATTCTTGCAGTTCCTGATCTCGACCGCTCGTATTTGGAGGAGAGCACATGTCGTTTACATTCTTTGGCAAACAAAGACGACGGGACGTCAAATCGCAATGGAAACATGCTTATCGCCGGCTCCGCTTGCGGCGCAAGGCAAACCTCACTCCCGTCTCTGCCCACGACGATCTGCTCCGAGCGCATGTCGCAGGCGAATCGCCCGCGCCCGGTCGCGTGCGTCGCTTGGCTTACGGCCTGGCCGCCGTCATGGCGGTGATGCTTGCCTGGTCAATCCGTTTAATCACAACGCGGAGTTAGTCGTCAGTGAATCGTCGGCGCACGGCAGCGTCTAGTTACCGAGGAGTGAGCGGTACCCTTCGCTGGTCGGTCGCCTGTCAGCCTGCTTGTCCACAGCGCGAACGGAAACACCTAGGCACGCCGAAAATCGGGAATTCTGCTGGAAAAACGCCGTTTTCATCCAGCAATGCTGTTTT
>CALFYU010000109.1 GCA_937952455.1 uncultured Planctomycetaceae bacterium | reverse complement strand
CGAAACACCCGCCCCGCCCCCGCCCAAACCGGAGCCCAAAAAACCGGTGCGGAGTGAAGCTGTCAGTCTGTTGGCCGCACTGCAGCGCGAGGCGCGGCTGTTGGATTTCCTGCAGGAGTCAATCGCCGGCTACGACGATGCACAAATCGGCGCCGCCGTCCGCGATATCCACCGCGACAGCGCTGCTGTGATTCAACGGATGTTCGCACCCGACGCAGTGGTCGCGGACGAAGAAGGGGTGACGCTGGAAGTGCCCGTCGGCTATGATCCGGCCGAGTATCGATTGTCCGGAAACGTTTCCGGCCAACCCCCGCATCGCGGGACGCTGCAACACCACGGCTGGAAAGCCACCCGCTGCGAAGTGCCGCAATGGACCGGCAGCGATTCCGCCGCGAACATCATTGCCCCGGCGGAGGTGGAAGTGGCGTAGGGGGGGAGGAGTGGTCAGTGGCCGGTGGTCAGTGGCCAGAGGTTGGCGATTGTCCGTCCAGTGACGTGGATGCGCCAACCCTCAGGCCTAATGTCTACAGCCAAAAGCCTGCGTCATTTGTGCAGTTCGTAATACAAATGCCCTGCTTGCGGGAGGATGAGTTTTTGCATGGCGAGGCGGACCGCGTTGGTCGATCCGGGAAGCGAGAAGATCACGCGACCGGCGGCGATGCCGGCCACGGCGCGGCTGAGCATCGCCGCAGCACCGACTTCTTCGTACGACAACATGCGAAACAACTCGCCGAAGCCATCGAGCCGTTTCTCCAACACGCCGATCACGGCTTCGTAGGCATTGTCCCGGGCAGCGATGCCTGTGCCGCCGTTGGTGACGATGATCGCCACAGCGGGGTCGTCCAGCGCTACCGTCAATTGAGCGGCCACGTCGGCCGGATCGTCTTTTACGACGGCATATCGCACCACGTGATGTCCGGCGTCAGAGATCGCTGTATGTAGATATTGTCCGGACTTGTCGTCTTCCTCGGCGCGTGTATCGGACAAGGTCAGGACAGCGAACCCCAGCGCGCCGGTTTTGGCCGCCTCGCGTGCGTGGGCCGTGTGTCCCTCGAGCGGTTCTCGTTGATTATCCGGCATGCGCTAACTCCACACCATCACCTCATTGTCGTCTTCGCTGTAGCCGATGAAGGTTGCCAAGACGATGCGCGGCAAATCGCCAGGAACGCCCGGCACTTCGTGGACCATGCCGGTGTTAAAGAAGTATAGATCGCCCGGCTGCAATTCCACTTGCACGTGTTCGACGGCGTTTTGCTCGGCAAATTCGTGAAATCGCCCCGACGCCATCCAAGGATCAACCTCTTCATTCCAAAACTGGCGGTGGATGATGCCCTGAGCGGTGACCCCCTCCAGTGTCGTGTTCTGTACGCACAACACGCCCGCCATTTGTGATTGGTATTTGTAGACCGCGTAGGCGGTCCGTTTTTCTCGATTGTGCACGCTGTCGATGTGCGGACCGTAGGCGTAGCCGCCGTAGTGCACGCGAAAAATCGCCGGTCCGTATTGGCGGCCATCGGGTTCATGCGCGGTGACGACCGTTTTACCCGGCGCCATCTGTTGAAGCCGATCGTATATCACGGCAATTGGATTCGGCCGATCAGCAAATAACCGCGCGAAGAGGCGATGCGTCTCGGCCGCCTCGGTGAAAAACCGCTCCTGATCCTCGCCGATATTGCCCAGGCTGGTGCCGATATCGATCCGCCGCCGCGGGCTGCCGTCGGGGTTGAGGTTCAGTCCCGTCCATTTGTCGGTCACGCCGGCCGAGAGTGCCTTTTCAGCGACCAGCGTATGCGTGCTGTCGTAGATCAGTTCTTCGTCGATCAGGAATTGCACCAACGCTCGGCACTCTTCTTCGGGAAATGCCTGGCGAAACACGACCGCTGGACAAGTGCCACGAGCAATGTCGCGAATCAAATTCGATCCCGCGGCGGGTTGGGATGACGGTTCAATTTCAAGCGGCTTCCAGTCGGTGTCCGGCATATTCGTACTGCGCCTTTAGTCGTCGGTGAGAGGATTTTGGGCCCGCAACCGGGCGACGCGTTGATCGGCAATGTCGACTTCAGAATACTCGATCACCCGCAAATTGGGAAACAACGACGGGAGTTCGCGCGGCTTAAGTAGAAAGGCCGGATTGCGAACACGCCCCTCGGTCGTTCCGATGGGGTTCTCGACGAATGTTTCATACAACAATGTTC
>CALFYU010000108.1 GCA_937952455.1 uncultured Planctomycetaceae bacterium | reverse complement strand
CCGCTGGGATGTCTATGCCTTGGGCGCCCTGCTCTATCATTGCCTGACCGGGCGTCCGCCGTTTCGCACACCCGAAAGCGAACAAAAAATCCTCGCCGCCGAGACCTTGCGCGAACGGCTGGCGGTTTATCGCGGGCTGTTGAAATCGTCCGAGCGCCCGACCGCGCACCGCCGCGTGCCGGGCGTCGATAAACGTTTGGCGCATATCGTGGACCGCTGCCTGGAGATGAATCCCGCGCATCGCTATCCCAATGCCCAGGCCGTGTTGGAGGCGCTCAAGGTCCGCGCCAAACAGCGCGCCCGCCGTCCGGTGATTGTGATGGGCATCATTGCCCCGTTATTGATGCTCCTGGCGCTGGTGCCGCTCGGCTTTCAAGCGGGCGAACAGGCGGTGGAGACCTCCGAAGCCGCCGTCGTTGAGCAGGCTTCCGAAAACAATAAACTGGCGGCCAAGGCGACCGCGCGGATGTTGGAGAGCGAACTGGTTGGTCTGATCGGACAATTGCGCGGGGCTTCGAACACGCCCGAACTGGCGGAGGCCATCGCTCGTGAGGGAGGACTGCCCCAGGAGGAGCGTGACGGCCTCGAGCTCCTGCTAAAGACATTCCGCCGCCGCTACGGCGTGCCGCGCACGCTCAAAGCCCGTGCAGCGGTCCCTGCCCCAGAAGATAATAACACCGACCAATTAATGGATCGCAGTTGGTTCCTCACCAATACCGAGGGGGTGCAACTGTGGCGCGACCCGTTCGGTGACACGATCGATGGCCAGTATCACTGGCGCGATTATTTCCACTGGGGGGGTGAGGACTTATGGGATCGGGAGAGCGGCCTTCCGATGCCTGAATTGGATTCCGTGCAGACGCATTGGGATAAGGAATTTCACATCTCGGCGCCATTCGTCAGCGAAGAGACAAAGACCTACATGGTGGCCATTTCGGTCATCGTCCGTGAGCGGGGGACGTTAAAGCCGCTCGGTGTGCTGGCCCGCACGATCGATCTGGGACGCTTGCTCTCCACCAAGCACGTCGGTGGAGTGCGGAGGGTGGCGATGGTCGACGGCCGCAACGGGAAATTTCTGGATCACCCCTTGATGGCACCCTCGCATTTAGAAGACCTTAACGACAAAGAAGTGGTCGCGCTCATCGAGGATCTTGAGATAAGCCCGGAACTGCGCGAGAAGCTGGCCCAGTATGGGCAGTCCCACGGCCGCGTGCGGGCACCGGGTGAGATGGACGTGATCATCGAGAACTATCACATCGATCCCGTCGACCGGCTTGATAAGGATCCGGCCAACGGAGGAGAGGAACGCCAACGTTGGTTGGCAGCCTTTGCCCGCGTTCCGGGAACCGACTGGTGGACAGTCGCCCAGGAACGGCACGTCGAAGCAATCGAGCCGGTGCATAAGGTCCAATCGGAATTGACTCGGTACGGCCTGGTCGGGCTGTTGGCATTCTTCGCCCTGATCGGAGCGCTCTGGTACTTCCTGCTCCGCGGAGTCAATAACCGCACTGTACGTATCGGCTCATCCCGGTCCCGTCGTCGGCGGGGCGACGATACGGAACAGTTTACCGGCAGCGGGAGGAACTCGTCCTTTGCCTGAACTGTCCGCCGAATCCGCCGAGACGCCCAATCGCGCCGTCGTCACGCTCGATGCGGACCAACCGTTGGCCATCGGACGCGACAGCGGATGTGATCTGGCCGTGCCGTGGGATCAGTCAATCTCCCGCCGGCACGTTGAAGTGCGGCTGACCGGAGATCGCCTCCGCGTCCGGCGATTCGCGACGGCGGCGAACCCGCTCTATTTTCGCGGCGAGCAGGTCGAATCGTGCGAGTTGGATCCGGGCGACCATTTTGTTCTGGGGCATACGGCGTTTTTGTTTGGCAACGTCCGCACGCCGCGGCCATCGACGCCCACGCACCCCGTCGAAGAGGTTGCCTTCTCTCGTGAGGAATTGCGGCGCATTCAATTTCTCGACGCGGATCGTCGCATCGAGGTGCTGACCCATCTGCCCGACGTCATCTGGGGGGCGCGGACCGAAGAAGAACTCTTCGTGCGGCTGACGACTACGCTGCTGGCGGGCATTGCCGGCGCCGAAGCGGCCGCCGTCGTCTCGATGTCCGAAGACGAAGACCTGACGATTGAGCACTGGGAACGGCGGCTGGAAGTCGCCGGCGAGTTTCGCCCCAGCACGCGATTGATCAAGGCCGCCGTGCTCGAGAAAGAGCAAAGTATCCTGCACGTCTGGGAGAGCGAAGAGCCACATCAACCCGAATTCACGGTTACGCAGGAGTTCGACTGGGCGTTTTGCACGCCGGTTCGCGGAGCGGCGACGCAGGGTTGGGGGCTGTACCTCGCCGGACGATTTGATCGCGCCGCTCCCGCCGGTAATCCGGCGATGCCCGACGAACAACACTTGCGGGGCGACGTCAAATTTGCCGAGTTGATGGCCGAGATCATCAGTTCCGTGCGGCAGGTCAATCGACTGGAACGGCAGCAGGCCGGGCTGCGGCAGTTTTTTGCGCCGCGCATCCTCTCGTCGCTGGGAGACGGATTCGACATGCAGCGGCTCGAGCCGCGGGAATGCGACGTCACGGTTTTGTTCTGCGACCTGCGCGGTTTCAGCAAACAGGCCGAAGGCGCCGGCGGCGAATTGATCAACCTGCTCGACCGGGTTAGCCAGGCTTTGGGGGTGATGACGCACCACATCTCCGAACATGGCGGCGTGATCGGCGACTATCAAGGGGACGCCGCCATGGGTTTTTGGGGATGGCCGGTCGCTACCGAAACAGCGGCGCTGGATGCCTGCCGCGCGGCACTGGGCATTCGCACGGCTTTTGCCGCTACGGCCGGGCAAAAGGACCACGCGCTGGCCAACTTTCAAATGGGGATCGGGATCGCGCACGGCAAAGCGGTCGCCGGAAAGATCGGCACGTCGAACCACGTGAAGGTCACCGTCTTCGGCCCCGTAGTCAACTTGGCCAGCCGGCTGGAGGGGATGACCAAGCAACTCCGCGTGCCGATTCTTCTGGACGAAGCATTGGCGGAGTTAATTCGCCACCAGTTGCCGCCTGACGAGGGGCGGGTGCGGACGCTGGCGCGCGTCTTGCCCTACGGCATGCAGACCCCGGTCACCGTCAGTGAACTGCTCCCTTCCGAGGCCGCCTTTCCCGAACTCAGCGATGCGCATATCCAATCCTACGAGCAGGCCGTGGCGCATTTTATCAACGGCGATTGGGAACTGGCTTATCGGGCTTTGCACGATATTCCCCCCAGCGACCGCGCGCAGGATTTTCTCAATCTGCTCATCGCGCAGCACAACCGCGCCGCTCCGACCGATTGGACCGGGGTCGTCAAATTGCCGAGCAAATAGTTCCCATCGTCAGCCACTTGCTGCCGGCTCGTGTAACGGATCTGCCGGTTGTGCCGATCGGGCAATCCGGGCTGTGGATTACCCCCGGGGTAAAGCGGGTCGACTGGGCGGCCTGCCGAATCGGGAACCTATACTTGTCTGCAACATCGGCCCCGGTTTTCCCGGGGGCGACCACCGCCGTTGTTGACCCGAGATCGCGGTCCGACGAACGGCGACATTCATTGCTGACCGAGAACTACCGACGAAGGACTAGCAGCGTGGCCTCATGAATGGTCCCCGATTTGCGGACGCCGATTTCATTGCGCGAGACGAACAGCAGAACTCCGACACATCGTTGGGCATCTCCGAGAGGGGTGTGGAACTGTTGCAGAAGATCAATCAGATTATTGATTTGGTGGCCAAAGACCAACCGGGCGGTCCCGACCACCCGATTGTCGTCGAGTTCACCCAAAAATAGCGATCCTGGCACGCGACTCGACAACTCGACGGTCCCCTGGGTTTCTTCGCCGATACTGCAATGGTCAGTGAAATCACGGCCCGCAGGCCGAAAGTACTCATCATTGATGACGATCCGCTGTTCCGCGCGTTGTTGACGTCGGTGCTGCGTGAGAAGTACATCGTCTTCATCGCCTCCGAAGGGGAAGAGGGCTATCGCAAGGCGCTGGCCCATCCTCCCGATGCGGTGATCCTCGACATCCGCATGCCGGGCTGGGACGGCTTGAAAACGCTGCGGGCCATGCGACGTAACGACGCTTTGGCCGAACTGCCGGTCATGATTCTTTCCAGCGACGCCAGTCGCGAGACCGTCATCGCTGCCATTCACTCCGGGGCCAGCGACTACCTGATCAAATCCAGCTTCTCCAAAAAAGAGTTTTACGCGAAGCTGGCGCGGCTGATCGAGTGCTCACGGCAGCGGGCTTTACAACGTCCGTCACGCAAGCGGCTCGAAGAGGCATGGTCCCGCATCCGCCGCGTTCCCCCCGTCACGCCGATTCCGCCGCGGGAAATCGACGTTCCGGAATCGGAACACGTCCCGGAAGTCACCGCGCCGCTGAACGCCACGGCCGAAAACTCGCATCTCCAGGAAATCCTGGACTCCTGGGATTGAAGTCGTTCCGCACCGGTGAGCGCTTAAGCATTTCGACGTCTTGCTGCGGTGCGAAAACCTTCAGATGTGTTGGCGGCCGAATTGGTCTTGATCCCATCTCGCCGATGCAGCGACAATGAAGCGATCGCAGTTCATAGATGCCGCTTCGATACTGATCACGAAAAGTCCATTCCCCAACTTGCCCATGTCCAGAGCCGTACGCCCCTTTCTCAAAACCGCGACGTTGTCGCTGGCAACGTGCGTTGTGCTGCTCGCCGCGGCGGCCGTTCCGGGGGGTGATCTTTCAACGGCCCCCCCTGCCCCGCAGTTATTGGTCGTCTTCATCGGCGGCATGGATTCCGATCCCACCCCGGAAGAAATTGCCGGAACCGCCCGCGCCGGGGCGGGCAACAGCGGCATGTTTCCACTCTGCCAAAACATGAATGACGACCGCCTGGTCTGCGAGTACTTCAACTGGAACGGAACCCGCGCCGGACGGATCAACTCGAAAGAACCGCCGTTTGCTGACGCTATCATCGATCGGATCACCAAACACATCCGCCAATACCCCCGCAGCCAAATCGCCATTGTCGGCAACAGTTGGGGAGGCCATACCGCGTGGCAGGTGGCCGACCAATTGTCCCGCAGCGATCAGCCGTTGGCCGTCAAACGGGTCGTCTTTCTGGACGCCTCTTCGACCGGCCGCGCTCTGGACCGCCATCCCCGGAGATTGCCGATTAACATCTCGCGGGCAGTCCACTATTACACGCACAACGTCTATTGTTGGGGGCCTTGGTCGGGAGACCGGATCCATCCGATCGACTTGGGCGACCCGGACCTGGGCTACTGTAAAAATGGCACGCCCAATTACGCCTCCAACTTCGACTTCCAGGCGCATGTCGCCGCCGAATGGGACCCGCGGATCCATGCCGAAATCAAGCGGGACATCCTGAGCCTGCTGCGGGAGCCGTGAACAACCGGCGCGTGGTGGTTTTTACAATGCAGATGGCTGGGAATTGCAACTTTTTCCGGTTCCGCTTCGAGGCCCAGCGGCCGGATATGCTTCTCTCAACGAGGCTCGCAAAGCGCGCAGGCCATTTGAGGCTGCGAAGTTGTCGCCGAACGCGTCACGCAACAACCGCTAACTTCCGAGGAAGTTCAGTGGCAGTAAGCGTTGGCACATTAATTGCTTAAACGTGACTTGCGGATTCTGGCAGGGCTTCGCACACGAGAAGAATTGCCCAAAATCAATGCAAAATGTGCTCGTTTGATCTACACAGATCGACGCGCGGTCGTTAATTTTTCCAATGCCGCGACGGATCGATCGCCCAACGCGGGTCGCCAGCGGCTGGACGATGGCGAAGACTTGCTCCAGAGATGACTCC
>CALFYU010000107.1 GCA_937952455.1 uncultured Planctomycetaceae bacterium | reverse complement strand
CGGGGTCGGTCCCGCCTTCGGACGTCGGCCAGAAGGGGCTGTCATCCACGGGGGAGCGGACGATCAGCGGGGTGCGGCGAATTTGATGACGCCCGAGAAAGTGCTCCAGGCAACCAATCTGATCAAGAAAGGAGACGTTTATCAGTTGGGGCGCGTCTACGAACGCGACATGCCGACGTTTCCTTTTAGAACCTATCGGTTGACGATTCCAGCATTTCGTGCCGAGCCACGCGGCGAAAATCGACAAGTGGGCCGTGACGAATTTTTCGTTGGAGAGATCGGCCAAATGGGCACGCAGATGGACGGCCTGGGACACGTCGGGGTGGGCATGCCAGATGGAAACACGTGGTACAACGGGCTGAAATCGAGTGAGATCGAGGACGCCTACGGTCTGAAGAAGTTGGGAATCGAAAACGCCGGGGTGTTCTTTACCCGCGGCGTGTTGATCGATGTCCTCGCCTTCCGCGATGCCGATCGATTTCCCGTCGGATACGAAATCTCGCGCGATGAATTAGAAGGTGCCCTTCATCGCCAAAAACTGTCTCTGAAGCCCGGCGACGTCGTGTTGATCCGCACGGGGCACGGAACATTGTGGATCAAGTAAAACGAAACCTATAACTCGGGCGAGCCGGGCATTGGCCTCGAAGCGGCAAAATGGCTGATCGAACAAGACGTGGCGATGGTCGGCGCGGACAACTGGGGCATCGAAGTCGATCCGCCACCCAACCCCAATCGACCAATCGAAGTCCACCAGTGGATGATCACGAAGAACGGCATCTACTTCATTGAGAACCTCGACCTGGAACAATTGTCGGCCGACCACGTTTACGAATTCGCCTTTATTTTCGCACCTCTCCGCTTAAAAGGGGCCACCGGGTCACCCGGCAATCCCATCGCGGTGCGATGAGGGAAACAATTCGTACGATGACAGCCTTCGCCGCTGAAACGCGAAAGTAAGGTCCTCCCTTCGCCGTCCAAAACTCTCCTAAAAAACTCTTTTGAGATACCGACTCCCCTACATCAATCACGCTAAGTGAACCATTGATAGCGCGCCTCGTTCACTACGCGAACCGCTGAAATGACTACGCCGGACGGAACGTTAAATAAACTCAATCGTGCCACTGCACGTCGCCCAGCCGCTGCATGAAATCCTGGTCGATGGAAGGACAGACGCCACAAGTCACTCAGATACTCAATAACGTCGCGACTTGACCGATCGCATGCGATCCCACCGGACGGCCTATCGCAGGCTGCGAGTTTGACAAACGACTCTACGTAGTCGATTTCCAGTACACGCACGAGAAAATGCCAGGCACTCTCGCGCTCGGCGTTTCTTGTAAGCCACCGCGTAACGTCTTTCCGTTCCCGAACTTAAAGCTCCCCGTGCCAAACGCTCTTCGTAACTGTGCTCCTTGGGGCTGTTTCCTGAACCTATGTTCGCACACGGACGCACAAGGTTTCGAGTCCTCTACGGTGGCACGAAGGTACCCAACAGGCTTCGAGCCTTTTCAGAGTTGGTCACCAGCCAGCGCGCAAAAGTGCTGCGGCAACTTGGCAACCGGCAGCATCGCTAACTGAATGTCGCCCGTCCAGATTAACGGTGAGCACAGACTGGATCAGACGCCCTCGACGATCAGGCCGCGATAGACGGCACCACGATGTCGATGCTGAGCCGCTGCCTGATAGGCGGGGCTGTTATACCAGTCCTGAGCTTCTTCCACGGTTGGGAACTCAGCGATCACGACGCCTTCCACGTCAGGCCCTTCCAGCGCGACATGCTTCCCATAGGCGGCCAGCACCTTGAGCGGACGGCCATCCATCGTTGATTTGACCTTGGCCCAATAGGCTTCGAGCTCGGATTGGTCGAGTGTCTTTTCCCGCATGAATACGACATACGCTGACATGAATTTTTCTCCCGATCACTGAGTTTAATGCAGTCCGCCGGAAGCATAGATGGTTTCGGCGGTTAACCAAATGGAATCATCGGAGGCGAAAAAGGCGACAGCCTTCGCGATATCTTCCGGTGTACCCATACGCCCCAGCGGGGTCATCGCCACGAGTTGTTTTTCGATATCACTTCCGACACCATACAGTCCCGCCTCCTTTGTCCCTTCACTGAGTGTGGCACCCGGATTGACGGAATTGACGCGAATGCCTCGCGAAGCCAGTTCCTTGGCCAACACTCCCGTGACGGCATCAAGACCCGCCTTACTAGCGGAGTAAATCGCGAATCCGGCCGGATGCGAACGCGAGGCACCAGAACCAATATTAATGATGCTTCCGCCATCAGGATTGAAGTATTTGAGCGATTCCCTGATGACCAGCAACGGTCCCAGCAAATTGACGTTGATCTCGCGATGAAACTCGTCCTCCGTCAATTCCTCGATGGGCATTGCTTGGAACACTCCTGCATTGTTCACCAGAATGTCGAGATGGCCGACCGCCTCGTTTGCCTGCTCAAATAGCTGGGCGACATCGTCGCTCTTTGCGACATCCGCTTGAATCGCGATGGCAGCGCCACCAGCGGCGACAATCGCCTCCATCACAGAAGTCGCACCAGTTCGGTCGCTCGCGTAGTTCAGCACGACTGTCGCTCCACGGGCAGCCAACTCCTGAGCGATTCCCGCTCCGATGCCCTTGGATGCTCCCGTTACCAGCGCGACTTTACCTCGAAAATTCGACATGGCTTGTCCTCCTTCCTCATAGACACGTCGAGAAGGAGACTGTGACAAGAAATTTCAAGGTTTTTCAGTTGAGGAACAGGGCCGTGCCGAAATCTCCGCGGTCGAGCAGCTGTCGCAACCAGTCAATCTGGTCTTTCGGCTCGAGAAAGGGATGTTCAAGGAAGATCGATGCGTACTGTTCATCCACGGAATTCTCAATCATCCGCACGATCCCGTCCGCCGCGTCCTGCACGCGCTGCCGATGTGTCGGAACGAATTGCAGGTGATCAGGATCGACATGCCCCGCCTCGATGAAGCCCCTGGTCTTCTTTGGGCAACGGCAGGGGTTGTTAGAATTGACCAGGCCACACTGACCGTGCATGAATTGGTAAAGGTCGCGTCGGGCGCGGGAGAGGTTCTGCCGGAAGTTGTCAGCAGACATCTCCAGGATTTCGCTGCCCACCGTGTCACTAGCCCCAAAGATCTCGCCGAGAGTGAAAATAATTCGTTGTTTACGGTCAAGGCAGAGCAGCATTCCAGTGGTGCAGGAAATTTTGGCCTCTTCGACAAGCAACGACACGTCCACCGGCACGGCTTTCGGGTCGGGCAGGTCCAGGTCGGGCGTGGCGTTGATCGCACCAGCGTAACTGGAGAAAGACTGGATTGCGGTCTCTCCACCGCGACGCTTCATGTTTAGCACATGGTTGGCCGTGATGCGGTAGAGCCAGGTCCGAAATTGGCTTTTGCCTTTAAACGAACTGAGGCGGGTGATGGCTTTGATCAGCACTTCCTGAGTCACTTCTTCCGCATCCTGCGCGTGAAAGA
Organism: uncultured Planctomycetaceae bacterium; assembly: GCA_937952455.1. Lineage (GTDB taxonomy): Bacteria > Planctomycetota > Planctomycetia > Planctomycetales > Planctomycetaceae > Symmachiella. The sequence continues at coordinate 8,237 of CALFYU010000107.1, read as the reverse complement.
CCATGCGGATGGCGATGTTGTACACCCATGCTTGATGCCGCAAAACCAGCTTCTCCAAGGCGTCACGGCTGCCGTGATTGGCCTGCTCGATCAGGGCGATATCCGTTGATTCGTCGATAGTTTGGGCAAAGGGATTGTGCATCATGGAGTTCCTGGTCCGGAAGATCGCGTTTTTCTCTGATGGACATTAGCCCCTTAGACACGAGAGGCGATGGACTGTGACCGTTGAGAATGAAATTATGGGAAAGAATTTTTGCAATCGTAAGTCTCGCTTCAAATCCACGAGTATCTCCAGGTCAGCAATCTCGCTCCTTTTGCCAAACACACTCCATAACTGTTTCCTTTGTGCCGAATTCATCAACCGTTGGAATGACAATATGTTACGCGTTCAGCGTGTGAGTCGGGCGCGAATGAGGAGCAAAGTCGAGCGTGTCGAGCGCCTTTTCAATTTCTGCAGCGGTCGGACGAAGTTCGCTCTCCCCATGCAACATTCCCTCGATGCGCTCCTCCAAGGCCTTCGGGACGTTCGAATTGAGTATTGAGGGTGTGCTGGCTGGCCGCAAGACGGCTCTCGTTAATTTCCAAAACAACAGCCGCCGCCGTCATTCCGAGCCCGGACAGACTGCCAGCGGGCCCAACCGGACCCACCCCACGCAACAATGCAACACGTGTTGCATTTCAGAGTTGAATGCGCTCCTTTTTCCCTTTGCCCAGTTCCACGTCACCATGACGCAATTGATGACGACGTTGTTGGCAAGTCTGGATTTTTTGCCGATAGCGTTCTGAACCGACGACAGAGCCGAAATGCAGCGGCCGCTGGCAACCGTGGTGATCGGCCGATTGGTGACATCCACACTTCTGACGTCACTTGTCGTCCCGGCCATTTACCCATTGGTCGCCCGCAATCTATCCGCGGCCGACGAAACAAACCAAGAACCGTGAGCAACGGAATTCGAATATTGAACTTCCCCAACTAGAGCTGGCCCAGCGCGAAGATCGAACGGGGGTAGTAATTACCCCCCTAGGTTCAGACCGATCGGCCTCGTTTGGTCCTTACGCTTTAGGAATCCGTAGTACATTTACCAAGTTATCGAATCCACTTGCAGAATCCGGGTGCATTCTCCCTCGTGTGCCGTTTAGACTAGGTGCTTTGAGTTCTAGAGTGATCAATCAAAAACGGGACCACGATGGGCGACGTCACGCAGATTCTATCCCACATTGAGGCCGGTAATCAGGGAGCGACAGAGAAACTATTGCCACTCATCTATGACGAGTTGCGGCGTCTAGCGGCCCAGAAAATGGCGGGGGAATCACCGGATCACACACTCCAAGGAACCGCGTTAGTACACGAAGCCTATCTTCGTTTGGTCGGCGTTGATAGGCCGCAGCGCTGGTCCGGTCGGGGACATTTTTTCGCCGCCGCCGCCGAAGCCATGCGACGAATTCTCGTTGACGCCGCTCGACGGCGGCAATCCCTAAGACGCGGCGGTGAATTCACGCGAAAGCCGCTGACATCTCTGGTTGCTGACGCCAATCCGCTTTGTGAAGGTCAGTTGTTGGACCTCGACGAAGCGTTGCACGAGTTAGAAACCCACGATCAGCAAGCAGCCCAACTGATTAAGCTCCGCTATTTCGGCGGATTACGTCACCAGGAGGCGGCACGAATTTTGGGATTATCGCGCCGTGAGGCCGATCGTGTCTGGCTGATGGGGCGAACGTGGCTTTTCCGCCGGTTGGCCAATTCCTAAGAAAGTTTTGATTTTCACAGTGCAAGTCGCTCGCAGATTTCGCATTTCAATTGGCGGCCCGTGAAAGACGGCCGCCGCTTGAATTGCTGGAGACGCGAGAATGCCGGATTGGAATCGTGCAGCCAACGAAATCTTTCTAAGCCTCGCGGAAGTTCCGCTCAATTCGCAGCCCCAGTTGTTGGAACGTTTGTGCGGCAGTGACGAATATCTAAAGGCTGAGGTCCGGTCATTGCTCGATGCGTTCAACCGAGTCGGCAATTTCCTGGAAGAGCCGGCTATGGTCGACTCGAGCATTCTCGGTGAACAGCCGGCGACCGAAAATGTCCGCTCGATGGTGTCACAATGTGCTCCCGATCAACTTGGCGACTACCGTCTCATCCGCGAAATTGCGCGGGGCGGCATGGGTGTGGTCTACGAAGCTGAGCAAATCTCGCTCAACCGCCGCGTGGCGCTGAAGATTCTGCCTTTCGCGGCCGTGCTCGATCAGCGGCAACTCAAAAGGTTTGTCACAGAAGCGAAGGCGGCGGCGGCACTGGAGCATCCGCACATTGTCAATGTGCTCAATGTGGGCAGCGAGCACGGCGTGCATTTCTATGCAATGCAATATGTCGAAGGGCACGATGTCGCCGAATTGATCCGCCAACTCCAGGAAATATCCACGGCGGTATTGCCGGTCACCGAGGCCGAGGACTTTGAACTCTCACTTGATCTGGCGATCGGAAAATTCGAACCGCCTGACGCCACGCGCCGCATCCGTTTAGCGGAGCAGCGCGGTTCAAACCCTACCGTCGATGGCTCCGCATCGCAGACACAATCCGAACCGTTGAACAACGGGACTGACAACACACAACCTTTTGCGATGTTCGACACCCAGGACTGTACCAACCGGCGGGAATACTTCCGCACGATCGCCGGTTTGGGAATTCAGGCCGCCGACGCATTGGATTATGCGCACAAGCACGGCATCCTGCATCGCGACATCAAGCCTTCGAACCTGATGTTGAACGCCGACGGCAACTTATTGGTGACTGACTTCGGCCTTGCCCGAGTCGAAGGGGATGTTGCCCTGACCATGTCGGGCGACGTAATGGGCACGCTGCGCTACATGAGCCCTGAACAGGCCAAAGGGGATAACGACGCGGTCGATGGCCGTAGCGATGTGTATTCGCTGGGCGTAACCTTGTACGAACTGTTGACACTCAAGCCGCTTTATCCCGGAAACGATCAACACGAATTGTTGCGGCAGCGCGAGGAGGCGGACCCGATTGCGCCGCGGAAGATCAACAAGGCGATACCAGCGGATTTGGAGACGGTCGTCCTCAAGGCGATCGCCAAAAACCCGGCTGAACGCTATGCGACCGCGGGCGAGTTTGCGGAGGATCTGCGGCGGTTTGTCAACAACGAGCCGGTCCTGGCGCGGCGGCCGACACTAGCCACGCGCGTCGTCAAGTGGGCTCAGCGAAATCGCGGCATCGCGTTGTCATTCGCCGCAGCGTTCGTCGGCGGAATTGTGGCCGCCTCGGCGGTCGTGGTGGTGATCAAGGACCGCGATGGGAACAAGGTCATGGAAGGCGTGATCCCCAAGGGCGGGACGGCGATTATTATGGACGATAGTTTCACGCCGCCGCGTCGTCTCTATCCAACAGATGTCGGTCCTCCAACTGCAAATGCATTGCCGGGGGTGATCGCTCATCCTGAGGAGTTGCCGGGAATCGGCCGATGGCAGTTGATCGCAACTCGCCCCGGCCGCCCCGTCACTGGCCGTAAATGGGCCTTCGATTGGAGCCCGGATGGCGAGTTCATTTCGTTTGGCGACGGTGTCCATGTTCGAATGTATGCGGTGCCGTCGTTTCGACTCGTCCATTTGTTTTCGGGACATACGAACGCAGTGACTTCGGTCAGCTGGAGCCCCGACGGCAAGTGGATTGCCTCTGCTGGTACAGATCACACTGTGCGGCTATGGAATGCCGAGACCGGTGAGCCGGGTCCCGTCTTCTTGGGACATCGCGATCGCGTAGATGCTATTGCCTGGCATCCCGACAGCCGCCGCATTGTGTCTGGAGGTGGCGACGGCTGGGCGTTCATTTGGACTGTCGAGGGCCGTCTTAAGCGGATCTTACCGAAACACCCCGGCGATGTTTCCAGCGTTCAGTGGAGTCCGGATGGAGAATTGTTGGCGACGGGCACTGGTGGTTCCGGCGACACGATCGATGCGGTTGGTGGCAAGATACGCATTTGGAATCGGCAGGGAGCAGGAGACCAAATTCGAGTCATCGATACACGGGGCGAACAAATAAAATCGCTCGACTGGAGTCCCGACGGGGGCCGAATACTGAATCGCACTCAGATCTGGGGTATCGATGGAACAGAGTTGGTGACGCTGAAGGGACATTCCGAATACGTCTGTGCCGGCAGTTGGAGCCCCGACGGAAAACGAGTTGCGACGGCAAGCAAGGATGACACTGTGCGACTGTGGGACGCTGATGGCACACCCGGTCCCGTACTTCGGTCCTCACACGGGGAAATGTTCTGCGTGAAGTGGAGCCCAGATGGAACATGGATCGCGACGGGCGGCAAGGAATCTCCCGTCCGGCTGTGGCGGTCGGATGGCACGCCGGGGCCGATCCTGGCATCAAGAGAAAGTATTCCCGATTTCGCCTGGCATCCCGACGGCAACATTTTCGCCGCGGCGTGTTCCGACAAATCGCTTCGATTATTTAGCAGTGATGGGACCGCAATCGGAACACTGGGAGGTTATACGTATACAGTCACTCGCGTTGATTGGAATTCCACAGGAGATCTTATCGCCTCAGGGAGCGGTCGCGAATTCATGCTACGACGGTGGAATTCCGACCAGACGCCCGGCCCGATCATTGAGCGGCAAAGTCACAATGCCAATTCGTTCGTATTCAGTCCAGATGGAACTCAATTAGCCGGCATACTGGGCTCGCGGCCCCAAAGCGTGGGACTGCTGAATGTCGGCGGATCGGCAATCATGAAATCGTTGGGTAGTGCCAGTGATATTCGTGAAATCATTTGGAATCCCCGAGGTGACCGGATTGCTTCGGTTGGTTTCGACAACTTGCTTCGCGTTTGGACTCTCGACGGAAAAGCAGAAGTGATCCTTAATAGTGATCAGCACATTGGTTCGGTCGATTGGAAACCGGACGGCACACAAATCGCTTGCGGTTGCGTCGATGGCCGGATTCAGTTGTGCCGACTCGATGGGCGGGAAAGTCTGCTGCTCGAAGGGCATCAGGAATATGTGACCCAAGTCCGTTGGAGCGGGGACGGGAGGATGATTGCGTCCGGCGACAACGGATCGATCGTTCGACTATGGACAGAATTTGGCCGGTCGGTCGCAACTTTTGCCGGACACACCGGCACAATTATGGAACTGGCTTGGAGACCGCATTCTCACCGACTGATTTCGACGGGAAGAGACGGAACCATTCGGCTTTGGAATGCTGATACGCGATCCATGGAGTGGGTCGTCATCGTGTTGCCCGGCGAGCAGTCGGTGACGCACAGTCCGCAAGGCCGCATGCTGAACGGCTCTCCCCACGTCATTGAGCGAGAGTTCCGCTACATCGTCGAAAAACCGACCGGCGCGATGGAAATCCTCAAACCTTCCGAATTCCAAAAGCGAGTTCATCGAAAATAACGTTGAGCCGGCGGCGCCCGAGTGACGCTGCTTGGCAATGAAATCGGCCGGTGAGGCCGTTGTCGCGAATCAACTCCTCACCAGACGGGAACCTCGCCGCCGTGCGCTCGGTGGGCCGACGATGTGAGATTTCGCCCCTGAAAAGGAGCTGGACATGTCAAAGTTACAGAATTGGACTTGGGTACCGCTGGCGATTGCGATGACAATCACGCTCGCCGCAATCGGATACACGTTAAATGAAGGCGAGCATCAGTCTGCTTCTGACCTAGGCCTTCCAAATGTGCGGTATCGAATTCATTTCCTGCAGCTGCCAACGAACGCAGAGCCGGGACACACGTCAATTAACGACATCAGCAACGCCGGCGAAGTCGTAGGCCTTTACACGAGCGGCAGAGGAATATCTGCGTTTCTGTACGCCCCGACGAGAGATGCCGCGCGGACGATCGACTTGAATGAGCTGGCGGTCGGCGGAATTCCCGAAGGGGCATGGCTACGGGCGGGGATTGCTATCAACGAATGGGGCGTCGTAGTGGGGTCTTTACAACTGGCAGACGGCGATATACATCCGTTCGCGCTCGATCTTGGTGTCGAAACGCCCGTCGTGGATTTACTACCGCACTGTGGAGCGCGTCAAGCTTACGCCGTTCAGATCAATGAGCACGGCGACATCGTCGTCCAGATCGACGATCCACCATCGGCATACGTGCTCAATCCAGGCTTGTACAACGGTGATCCCGCTGTACGTGCTTCTCGCAATGGTGTACCGCAAGACCTCAGCAAGCAGACGCCGCAGCTGTTGCCGGCAGACATCTCCAGCGGACCGCTTCAGCTGAACAACCCACACGGCGACCGACCCGCCCAAATCGCGGGCGTCACGAATGACCACGTCGCATTTCGTTACACGACGGGAAAAACACCTACTCTGGAAACGTTTCCGACGCTGCAGATCTCGAAGGCTCGATCGCACGTCGAAGGATTGAATGACGCGGGTATGTTCTGCGGCCAATATTTTAACACGGCCATTGACGACAGTTACGAACGAAGACTGTTCCGTTATGACCGATCATTAGAATTGCTGCCGGGGACGGTGAGTGATCCCATTTCCGATTTTAACTCCTCAGGGGATTTGATCACGCGCGAATATTTCTATCGAGACGACTGGGGGTTTGTGCACGTTACGGACTTGGTCGTGGGATCAGACGCGGATGTGGCAACGTGGAAGTCGGGAATCCCTTTCTTGTATGCCATGAGCGATCGAGAGAACCAAACTGATGCTCCAACTCTTGTTGGAGAATTAGAAGGCGTGACAATCGAAGACGAAACGTCGATGCCCCGGCTTCTCTTTGTCCTGACGCCGGAACTACTGCCTGAACAGTAAGTACGATCTATCAGAAAAGACCTGCGAGGCCGTTGCCGCTCGTGGGCGACGTGGAGCTTGCCCTCCAACTCCTTCGCTGTCTGCTCAACGTCCGACAGATTGGTGCTGCCCGCCGTCTTTGACGTCTTCGGCGGTTTTTGTCGCCCCCCTTTGAGAATGTCCTTAAATATGTCCGGACCGCCGCCTGACTTGCCCGATCGGTGTTTCAGCATTCCGCCGAGGGTTTCGATGAAGTCCATGGCAAACCTTTGCAAGCCTTACGGGGCCAAAGCGCGAACGGTCATGCAAAAATGAATCTTCGGCGGACACGATCGGCCCACGTCAAACCCACTTCTCCATCCGAAACGTTGGATCGGTTCTTTTGCGCACGCCTTCCTCGGTTTTTCCACAAGTCATCCCAACAATTGTTAACTGCAAGTCGTTTCCCTTTCATGCCATTTGCTTATTCCGAAGAACCAGGCACATCGCCGGATCCTTCTGCATCCGGCTGTTCCAGCCGCACGAGCAGATAATTTTCGACGTGGTCCGGGCCGAAGTGCATCAGCAAGGGCGCTTCGTTTTGCGTGAGGTTATACAGGCCCGTCTCGGCGACAACCTCTTCGTTGTCGCCGATGCGGAACGCGGTCCGCTGGGTCTCCTTGTCGACTTGGCCCTGAATCGTTTGGGCCTGATCGGTGTCGATGTTGTATAACGTGCCGCTGATGATTCCCTCCTTGTTCACCGCCAGTTGCATCGTCATGCTGGGCTGCATGTCTTTCTCGTTCATCGAGACGGCAAACGTCCCCAGCGGCATCCACTCGGCGGCAGCCGCCTGCTCCTCGGACTCCGGCGGCGCGACCGTTGCCAAATCCATGGCGCTGGCCGCAAACTCATCCGCCGTGGCCACCTGGGTTCCGCCAACGTAGACCGAATTGTCTTGATAGGTCACGTTGCCGCCAGCGCCGTAGTCGTAATACACCGGTTGTGACCAGACCGTCGTCGGTGCGGACCACGTGAACCAATTGGTGAGAGCGCCCCAAGCCGGCACCGTCCACCAGTAGTTTGATCCATAGTTGTTGTTCCAGTATTGGTAGTGCCAACCGCCCAGGTCCGGGTAATGGGTATCCCACCAGCCGCCATTGAACCAATTGTTCTGGTAGCCGTAGCCGTACCAATTGTTGCGCACGCCGTCCGCCCAACCGTTCCAATAACCGAGCCGGTCGCCCGACGCGTTCCACCAGTTGCCGCGATCGGTATTCACAAAGGCGTTGTTCCAGCGGTTGTTAATGTTGATGTTGGTGCTGTTGTCGATGTTGGCCCAATTCGGGCGATCGCTGATGCGGCGATTTCGCCGGTCCCAGCGGTCGCGGTATCGGTCCCGATCACGGTCCGCGAAATCGGGACGGTTTCCCGGACGATTCGGACGATTGAAATCCGGCCGATCCCCCGGTCGATTGGGACGGTTCGG
>CALFYU010000106.1 GCA_937952455.1 uncultured Planctomycetaceae bacterium | reverse complement strand
ACTGCAGAAGCGGAGTCCATGTTGTTCATGGACAACTTTACTGGGAACGGGATGGGGGTTTTGTATAGCGGCCCCATGGGCAGTCCGACGGTCGCTCCGTTTACGACCTACTCGAGCACGCAGTACGGCAGCATCGGCGTTCCCTCGGGGCTGCGAATGCACGTTTCGCAGTCGGGGACTTACAACCTCAATACAGCAGATATCACGTTGGACCTGTCGGCCTGGGAGTCGATTCGCGTCACCTTCAATCACCGCTCTTACGACGACGAAGTCCATGGCTTTGCGGTCAATGAAAACAGAGTGGGCACCAGTGGGGACCAAGATGTCGGACAATTGAATTCGTTTGTCAATTACTCAAACGCCGACGGCGTGGCCATCAGCACGGACGGCGTGAATTTCGTGCCGATTTGGACCCCCTCGAAGTACGAAAGCAACAGCAATTGGTACGGCGTTCAGGTCAATTCCGTCGACGCTGCCATCGCACAAGCCCTAAACCTCGCTGGCGGCAACGGTTCACTTTCAACGGTCACGTTTCGTCTGCAGCAGTACGACAACTACAAGAAACCGGACGATGGCCGCGCATGGGACTGGTTCACGATCTATGGCACCGAGCGGCCCCCCACCGGCACCCCCGGAGTCGTCCCGGAACCGTCGAGCTTTGTCCTTTTTGGTATCGGTGCAGTAGGTCTCGGCGTATTCATCCGGCGTCGAAAACAGGCTGAGAAGAAATGACGGGCGAATCATACCCCCAGAGTAGATACAATGTTTCACCGTCCCAACCGGTTGTTGGGACGGTTTTTAATTGCGCCGCCGAATAGTCAGGTGGCGTAAATTCCCTCAATTCCATAGAATTCCGGGTGTTTTTTTCTGGAAAGCGCTGAGGGGATTAATTATCCTAAATATCCAGGATTGAACGATCCTGCGGAAAATGCACAATTTGTTGGTTGTGGGCAAACGAATTGCCCCGTTGCGCGCTCTGGCAACATGAATCACGTTTACACCTTTTGAAGAGTCAGCAGCGTTGCGGAGACGAAGAGATGAGGATGTACGTTCAAGTCATTGGGCTATGTGGGGCTTTGCTATTGCTTGCGATTCCCCGATCCGCCTCGGCCGAGTCATTTCTGTTTTCTGGTTCTGACAACGGCGGCATGGCAACCGGCAGCATGGATATCTCCGTCGGAACGACGGCGGTGGCCAACGACACGATCGTTGCGAAGATTAACAACACCTCGCCAACGCTCTTGATCGACGGGTCGGGGCCGAATGCTTCCGCGATCACCGGATTTGGTTTCAACCTTCTGGATCCAGAGCCGGGTGTCTTTTCCTGGTCATTGACCGCCTATCAGAAGGATGCGAACGGTAATTTGAGTGCGACCCCGACGGTCATTGGTGGTTCCACCGGGGCGCCGTCCACGAATCCGTGGACATTGCAGTTGGACGCGGGGACTGGGAATCTGAGCTTCGATTACTATCCCAGTACTTCTCCAGGTTCCACTTCCAAAGGTGGGATCTACAATCCCGACGCCACGAGCGGATTTGGCGGCCCGCCGATCTATTTTTCCGAGGCGATCTTGAAAATCCAGTTCGACGTCCCGCCTCTCCCGGTCCTCGATTTCAGCACGACACCATTTTTGCGGTACCAAGTCGTTGGCAACGGGGGCAGCTTGAAGCTATTCGGGACGCCGGATGGTGGTCCGAATCCCAACCCCGGTGTCGTTCCCGAACCATCCAGTTTTGTGCTGTTGGGGATCGGCTCGTTGGGGCTGATCGGTTACGGTTGGCGGCGGCGTAAGAACGCTCGCAAGGCCGCGTAACAAATCCTAAAACATCAAAAGCCGCGCGTGGATGTCCACGGGCGGCTTTTTTCGTGTTTGGTGTGGCTGTCCCGATCCTCACCCTATCAATCCAGCGTACCGTCATACAGCGCGAAGAAGAGTTCGTGCCACTCGGCATCCGGGAGACCGGCGAAATTCTTTGCTGTTCGCCCCACGCTCCAGGGTTCGGCGGCCCAAGAACGCGGTGCGGACGACGACCAGGAATCAGCCGCGGCTCCCTTCGCCACCGGTTGGCCGGCTTCCGCTGCGATCGGTTCGGTGACTTGCTTCTTACCGGTCAGGCTTCGATCCACTTCGGCCAATGCGGCGATGAGATCGGTCGGTTCCGACGCAAACGGATCGGAGATCGCTTGTTGCGACGCGATTGGCGGGACGTACGACTCGGCAGCCCCTGCCGGCGCGGGGCCGTGTTCGTAGACGCGAATGTTCGAGTAGACACATTCGGCGGCAAGCGAACCTGCCGCATCGTGGTCATTGACGAAGAACAGGTACTTCACATAGCCCAGGTAAAACTGCCCGACCGGAATCCGATAGTGCACGGTTCCGTTCGCACCGACTGACGTGCGGAAATCCTGGATGCCCCACGTTTCCGTCCCGCGCAGTTGGAACGTGCGTGTGGAACTGTGGTACCAGTCGTTGTCGAAGCCGATGCCGTGAATCTCCCCTTCGCGCAACACGCGGAGATCGAACTCCAGCACCGTCTCAGGGGTGATCGTGAACGGCATGCTGACGCGTTTCCAGGTGTTCCCTTTCAAACGCAGCGCGGTCCCGTCCGAAACCGTCGACGCCACGCCGCCGGCATCCTGCCGTCCGGCATAGGTGCGGATTGGGCGTTCGTTGAAATCGACGTTCGGAATCGAGACGTCCACGTCCAGCGATACTGCGGCATAATCCGTCCCGCCGTTGCGAGCCTGAGCGGTGATCGTGTGACGACGGCCGCTGTTTTGATACGTGTGTGTCACATACGTGGGGTCACCGACAACGTTCCGCACCGTGCCGTCACCCCAATCGATCGTCCAATTCGTGACCGGCAAGCCGTCGCGGGAGGAGAGACGCAGCACGTAAGGTTCTCCGGCCGTAGTCTCCGCGTCGCCGCTCACAGCCGTGGCGGCGTCGACAACCACACGGACCGTGCCGCTCGATTCGCTACCGGGCATTCCGTCCGTCATCGTGTAGGAAAACGTTTCGGTGCCAACGAATCCCGCTGCCGGGGTATAGATCAGACTCTTGCCGTCTCCGGAGATGACAATCGTCCCCCCCGCCGAGCCTGACCCAACCTGCGTTATCTGCAAGGGATCGGAGACGCCGGTGGTTTTCGTGTCGTTCGCTAAGACGTTGAGCGTGAACGATCCGGCCGCTTCGTCGACCTCAAACCAGTCGTCGTGGGCCGCCATTTTCTCGTAGACCCGCACCTTGGAGAATTTACTCTCCGAATTCGGGATGGCGACGTCGTCGTCATTGATGAAGAACAGATACCACACGTTGCCGGTATAGAATTTGCCGATCGGAATCACGATCTTCACGGTTCCGGATTCACCGTTGGAAATTCGATAGTCCTGCAACCCCCACGACTCGGTCCCGGCGAGTTGGAATGCACGGCTCGGATCGTGGTGCAAGTTCGTATCGAGGCCGATCGCCTGAATCTCCGCCGCCTTGACGCTCGTAAACTCCAACTCCAAAACCGTGTCAACGGTGATGGTGTAGTCAAAGTTGATCCGCTTCCAGACATTGCCCTGCAGCCGCAACGTATTTCCGCCGTCTTCGACGTGAGCCGAACCTTGGACGTCCTGAGTGGAGGAGTAGGTGGCCACCGTGAAGTTGTTGAAACTCACGTTGTCGCCGGGAACGTAGACGTTCAGCGAATGGGCATGAAAGTTGGTGCTGTTATTGCGGGCTGTCGCCGTGATTTCGTAATGAAACCCCTTGTTTTCATATTGGTGCGTCACGGACGAGGGGCTGCCGTTGATCGTCTGGACCGTCCCATCGCCCCAATTGATCGTCCACCCGGTCACGGTAACGCCGCTGCGTGACGAAAGCCCCAGGAAATAGGACCCTTCCTCCGTCGCCGAGTCGTCACCGCTGATCGACGTGGCTGCCAGCACGTTGATACTGACCACGGCCGTGACATTGCCACCACCGCTGCCATCGCTGAGTGTGTAAGTAAACGTCTCCACCCCGGCATGCCCAGCGGCGGGAGTGTAGATCAACGAGCGGCCGTCATTGCTGATGACCATTGTCCCGCCGCGGGAGCCTTCCCCGACGGCCACGATCTGCAACTCGTCCTCGTTGACGCCTTCGGTCGGGGAGTCGTTGCCCAATACGTCCAACTCAATCGATTCATCCCCTTCCTCAACCGTGAAGGAGTCATTTCGTGCCGTCAGTCCTTCATAGACTTTCACGTTAGAAAACAGGCTGACCGCATTTGATGACGCGACGTCATCATCATTGATGAAGACCAGTTTCAGCATGTTGCCGGTGAAGTACTGCCCGACGGGAATGCGATAATGCACCGTGCCCGGAGCCTCGCCGGCATAGTCTGCAAAATCATCCAAGCCCCAGGGGGTCTTCCCGTACAGGAAGAAACTGCGCGACGGACTCGCATTGTCGTCCGTGTCAAAACCGATCGCGTGGATTTCACCTTTGCTGGAGCTGCTGAATTCAAACTCCAAAACGGTGTTCACCGTGACAGTGTACGGCAGCGAGATGCTCTTCCACGTGTTGCCGTAAAGCCGCAAAGTCTTGCCGCCGTTTTCGATCCAATAGTTGCCGTCAACATCTTGATTGCCGAAACTGTCGACTGACAAGTAATCGAAATTCAGCGGCGGAATGACCATTTCGGTCACATTCACGGCAAGCGTATTGGACGCGTAGGTCCCGTCCTCGTCCGTGGCCGTGGCGGAAATCGTAAACTCTCCGCCGCTATTATCGTAGACGTGCGAGACGGACGAGGGATTGCCGCTGATGTTTTGAATCGTGCCGTCGCCCCAGTTGATCGTCCAGTGCGTGATCGTATCATCACCCGGATCGGTGGCCGACAGATTCAAGACGTACGTCGTCCCCCCGTCGATCGAGCTCTCTCCGGAGATGTGCACGTCAGCGGCCGCGTTGTGCACCGTCACATTTTTTGAGTTCGCGGAGTAGGTCCCGAACGCGTTTGTCGCGGTCGCTTGAATGGTATAGACCGTGGTGCCGTCGGCATAGACGTGTTCGGCGGAATCAGGATCTCCCGAAATCACCTGGATCGTGCCGTCGCCCCAGTTGATCGTCCATTTGGTGATCGACGCCGCTCCTGTTCCTGCGGCCGATAGCGACAGGTGGTATGTGTTGCCTTCGGTGACGTATGTCGGGCCGGAAAGACCCAGATCCGGGACAGGATCAAATACTTCGACGACAATGTCGTTTGCTTCGAAGGTGTCCTCACCATCGGTGGCCGTCGCGTGAATCGTGAATTCCCCCGGCCCGCTGGAATAGATGTGCGTGGCCGACCCGGGATTACCGGAGAGGACTTGGACCGTGCCGTCTCCCCAGTTAATCGTCCAACTTTGAATCGGCGAGGAGCCGACGACCACCTGGTCCAGGTCGAGCGTATAGACGTGGTCCTCCGCCACTGTGGAATCGCCGGAGATGGCGATTTCGGTTGCCGTTTCAGCACGGGCGGCGGAAAGTGTGTACTGGCCGACGGAACCGTACTGACCGGTACTGCGCACGATGGCCACGTAGTTCCCGGCGTCGACGGTCATCGAAATGACCGCACCGTAACTATTTGACGGGTCCGCCGTGGCGATCAATTCGCCCGATTGCGTCCACAACTCCAGCACGGCATCGAGGTTGGCTCCCACCGCAGCCACGTCTAATTCCAACGTCAATTGCCCCGCGGCCGTCGAAAACGAGAAACCATCCGTGTCGGTCATCTGCTCCACGATGCCTGACGCGCTGGCAGTGACGCCCGTGAAATTGAGTGCCGTCGCTGAATTCAAACCGCCGTGATCGTCCGTGCGATAGCCGAACCCGTTGGCCGCGCGGGAGATGACGGCCATATCGTCCTGGTAGGCCGAGGCAGAATAGGAGTTGCCGTTGTGCCAGGTGCTCCGCGCTCGGGAGTAGGACACCCCCATAATGGCGCCCCAATCGCCGCTGCCGGGATGGTATTCGTCGGTCTTCACACCGTTGACGTATTTGCTTTGATGCCGCAGCCCGAAACCGTGCCCAGCCTCGTGCGATGAGGCTTCGGCTATGTATTTGGCGTTCTTCGCCAAATGGTCGGGGAACACGTAGACCGTGTTCACCACCGAGTCGGTGAATGAGTTGATATAGCCGAGTCCGCCGACCGTGCCACCGTACCAGCTGCTGTTGCCGCCGATTACGACCCGCAGCGCGTCGCCGTTGGCAAAGCTGCCCGGCTCCACCGTGGTCACGTCAATATTGAACGGAGCGTAGTCCTCAGAGACACGTTGCCAGATTTCCGTAATCGCGTCGATTTCTGCCGTGCTGAAACTGTTGTAGTCGCCGTCAATACTGAACGCGGGCGTGGTGATATTGCTGTAGGCTCCCCATTGTGCTTCGTAATGCCCATTGAAGTCCAAATACAACTTCACCTCGGCACCGGGGTTGCTGGAGAGCACCGGGATGCTGGCCATCGGAAAAGTTTCACCGCCACCCGTTTCGCCGTCGACAGGTTCTGTGGACTCGATCGGGTCCAGGCCGTGCAGGTGCCCGCCCTCACAGCAACAGCCGCAGCCGCACCCGGCGGCGTGCTCCGACTCTTCGTCGACGGGAATCCCGCCGCACAAATCGAGACTGCCGGACATCACCATTCGTGGTTCCAGCGTCTGAAAGGCCAACGTCGCGATGCGTTGGCGGCTGCGGCGCGGCGATCCCGGGAGAGCACAGCCGACCAGCCGCGCGAGCAGCGAAGTTGTTTCAGCTTGAGAATGCCCGCGGGACGTGGAACGGTCGCGAAACAGCATAGCTGCCTTCCCCGAAACGTTAAAAACGTTATTCAAAATTGAATTGACCTTTTCGGTAGCCTGGCGATCTCTCGGGAGAGACCCATGGCTTTGCGTCCCCGCCTCGCGACGGGTTTGCCTTTGTCGAAGGCCCTGGAGGAGTGCAGCAGCCCGCGGCAATCAAGTCTTGTTTTTGCGCCCGTTTGCCACGAAATCCCGGAGGACGTCCTCTGTCCATGACCGGAGAAGTGGCCTGCGATTTCGCGTCCGCGACAAAACGAGCGGCTAACTAAAACCTGTGTCACAAACGCCGTTGTGTCAAAGCGAACCAGCCCGTGCCGCCTGTTTTCGCAGCAAGACCGGGAGGCGCAGATGACCTTAGCGATCGCTATCGTTTACGAAGCGAAACAGCGTGATGCGTTTTGGCAACGCACCGTCGGCGGCGATCGTTGTGATCGACACGGCCGCCCCAAGCAGATCGGCGTCAGCGGACGATGCGGCGAAACACGTCCTGGGAGAGGTCGGCTTCGAGCAGGTCGGCAAGCGTCCCCGCATCCAGGCCCCGCTTGAGAATCGCGAATGTTTCACGGGCGGCCGCGGTCGTCTGGTCCAATTCCCGCTCCCCCTGGGCGGCATTGAGATAGAACGACGGGAACCCATAACAACCGCGTTTGGCCATTTCCTGCACGTACAACGTCGTGAGTTGCCGGGAAACGCCCGGATCGTCGACGTCGAAGCGAAGGTACGGGTGCACCGAGATTCCGCCGCAGCGGACGGGAAGACCGGTCTCGTCGGCGGCCTCGTTCATGCGATTGATGATTTCCCGGCCAAGTTGCTGCAGTGACTCCGGCACGCCGCGGCGGCGAATCTCGCGGAGGGTCGTCAACGCGGCGCGTATGCCGATCAGGTCACTCCAATAGGTGCTGGATATGAACATCTGCGCCGCCGGTTCCATGACGGCGCGGCGGCCGACAACGGCGCCCATGGGGTAACCGTTTGAAATCGACTTGGCGAACACGGCCATGTCCGGCTCAACGCCGAGATACGGTTGCACGCCCCCGGCGCTTAAGCGAAATCCGGTCGAGACTTCATCAAAAATCAGCACCACGTCATGCTGCCGCGTCAGTTGCCGGACCTGTTCCAAGTAGCCCGCCGGCGGTTCGTCGCTGCGGAGCGGTTCCATGATCACCGCCGCCACTTCGCCAGCATGTTTTTCCAGCAACGACTGCAGCGAGGCGACGTTTCCATATTCGAAGGGCAGGGCGGTTCCCGCCAGCGATTTCGGCACGCCAATCGGCTCGATGCCGGGAAACAGGTGCGCGTCGAGCGTGGCTTCGGCGGCCAGATTGGCGGCCAGATACCAATCGTGCCAACCGTGGTATCCGCAGAAGAGAATCTTGTCCCGCCCGGTCGCCCCCCGCGCGATGCGCACCGCCACCGCACAGGCATCACCGCCTCCTTTGGCATAGCGGACCATCTCCGCACAGGGAATTGTGGCGACTAATTCTTCGGCAAGTTCGATCTCCAACTCGTGGTTGATCGAATAGTTGAGGCCGGTCTCGATCTGCTTGCAGACGGCCGCGTCGACGACAGGGTCACAGTACCCCAAAATGATGGCCCCGATGCCGCTGACCCAATCGATGTATTCGTTCCCGTCGACGTCCCAAAACCGTGCGCCCTGAGCACGTACGGCATAGGCGGGAGAAACCCCTAGCGCGGCCCGCGACGGGCGGCGGCTAATCAATTGCGTCGCCCCGGGAATCAACTGCTCGGCGCGGGCATAAAGCTCCATGGACCGCGGAACACGGCAAGCAGTATCGTCGATCGTCGACATCGGGAGTCCTCCAGGCAGCGGTACGAGATCAGCGCCCCCTTGTAGGGGGAGACTGCCTGCCTATCATCCCGAATTTGCACCGGCCGCTCAACTCCCCTCGGCCGGTTGCGGCGGTATTTCGATATCCGACTCAGGCTCAGACGCTTTGGGAACGGCGAGCGTGGCGTGCGTGCCGGGCTTAATTTGCGGCCCGACTTTGTGCTCGTCCAGGATGGCCTGCAACTGATCGGCGTTTAAGATCTCGTGCTCGAGCAACTCCCGCGTCATGTGCTCCCGCACATCGCGGCGCTGGTTGATGATGTCGTGCGCCGTCCGGTTGGCCTCATCGACGATCCGCTTGATTTCCAGGTCGATTTCGCGAACCGTATCCTCGCTATGAAACCGGTCGGTCGCGCTGCCGAAACCCGACGCCAAAAACGGCGAGCGGTTGCTGACGTGGTAGTTCACCCGCCCCAATTTGGGACTCATACCGAACTCGGTGACCATCCGCCGGGCCAAATCGGTGGCGCGTTCCAAGTCGTTCTGTGCACCGGTGGACGTTTCTTGAAAGACCGTCTCTTCGGTGGCGATGCCCCCCAGAAAGACGCAGATGCGGTTGAACAACTCGGTCTGCGTCACCAGATGCCGCTCTTCGTCGGGATGCTGCAACGTGTAGCCCAGCGCCGACATGCCGCGGGGAATGATCGAAATCTTGTGGACCGGATCGGTGTGCGGCAGGCAGCAGGCGACCAGCGCGTGTCCGCACTCGTGGTAGGCCACACGTTGTTTTTCTTCAGGCGTGATGATCCGAGTCTGTTTTTCCAGCCCGGCGATCACGCGTTCGATGCCTTCGTCAAACTCGGCCATCGTTACGGCCGGTTTGTTCTTGCGGGCGGCCAGCAAGGCAGCCTCGTTCACGAGATTGGCGAGGTCCGCGCCCACGAATCCCGGTGTCATGCGAGCGACGCGTTCCAAATCGACGTCGTCCGCGACCTTGATCTTGACGATGTGCACCTTGAGAATCGCTTCGCGGCCCTTGAAATCGGGCCGATCGACCAACACATGCCGGTCGAAGCGGCCGGGCCGCATCAAGGCCGGATCCAATGTCTCGGGCATGTTGGTGGCCGCCATCACGATCACGCTTTGATCCGAATGGAAGCCATCCATTTCGACCAACAAGGCGTTCAGTGTTTGCTCGCGTTCATCATGGCCGCCCGGAGCACCGCTGCCGCGGACCTTGCCCAACGCGTCGAGTTCATCGATGAAAATAATTGACGGCGATTTGGCAATCGCCTGGGCGAACATATCCCGCACCCGCGAGGCTCCGACGCCGACGAACATCTCGACAAAGTCCGAACCGGATAAGCTGAAAAACGGCACGCCCGCTTCGCCTGCCACGGCTTTGGCTAATAACGTCTTGCCCGTGCCAGGAGGCCCCACCAGCAGCACGCCGCGAGGAATTCGGCCCCCCAGCGCCTGGTATTTGGCCGGGTTCCGCAAGAATTCGACGACTTCGCGAAGCTCGTCCGCCGCTTCATCAATCCCGGCGGCGTCCTCAAACGTGACGTCCAGATCCTCTTGAGCATAAAACCGTCCACGGCTGCGGCCGAAAGACATCGCCGTTCCCGCGCCCCCCATGCGGCGGAAGAAAAACATCAGCAACAAGAACAATAGAATCAGCGGCAAAAACAACATGAACATCCCCTCCCATTTCGACGGCGGGGGTTCATAGGCAAACGGGATGTCCTTGGAGACCAACAGGTCCTGCAACTTGCCTTTGGAGACGTCGGGCACCCCTTGGAGCGGGATGTAGAACTTTTTGGGAGTGGTCGGTTTCCCATCCTTCGAATCGGGCCGGTCCTGAAAGCGGATATATTCGTCGCCGATCGTCAGATTGTGAAGGTTGCTCTTGTTCAGACCGTCCTTTTCGTTTCCATCCTTGTTGATGGCCTCGAGAAACGTTCCATAGTCCATCTTTTGGCTGCTGTTATTCCGCTCGACGATTGTGACCATCAACAGAATGACGACGATGAACCCCAAAATGTACCAATGCAGGTTGCTGGACTGCGGTCGCTCGGGACGACTCGGTCCGCGCTTTTCAGGATTTTTCGGCGTTTTATCGGACATAGGTTCTCGGCCTTATCTATCGGAGTTAGGCATCGTCTCTAGTGGTCGTGACGATCTTGGATTCCGGCCCCTCGCTGTGACAATAGCGTGATGCGTCCGGAAGGTCCCGCCGATCGAAGCGTTGCCGCTGGCTTTCGCGGACGCTCGACGAGAATACCGTCTCGATCAGGACAGCCGCAGGACCGGGTTGGAAGGAGGTGTCTCATGGAGGTCGAGTTGGGGAGTGCAGTTGAACTTTATGTCCTGAAGAAACGCAGGTCAACTCTCGCCGTAGCCGCCAAGAAACCCCAGCAAATGCCGGTCAACCGGAAACGTCCCCCGGGTCATCGGCAAATTCGGCTTTTTATGCAAAATCGACATAAGTTTCGTGGTGGCCGACCTTTGATTGGTACGCCCAAACAGTGAAAACCGCCGGTTCATTTACGTTATCGGACGCCCCTGATGAAAATCACCAATGTCATCTGCCAAGTTTTGCGGTCGGAGTCGGTCGAATCCAAAACCGCCAGCTGCCAGGACGTCGTCCTCGTGCGGATCCGCACCGACAACGGTCTGGAAGGAATCGGAGAGGCCGATTCGTCTCCCGAAGTGGTCAAAGCCATCATCGATGCCCCGTTCAGCCACAATATCGCCTGCGGATTGCGAGAAATCTTGCTGGGCGAAAACCCGCTCGAAACGGAACGGCTCTGGCAGAAAATGTACCGGGCCACGATGTACTTCGGCCGGACGTCGGTGACCATTTCGGCGATGGCGGCGGTCGATATGGCCTTGTGGGACCTCAAGGGGAAGCACTTCGGTGAACCGATTCACCGCCTGCTGGGGGGCAAGCAGCACGATTCAATCCGTGCCTACGCCTCGATCCTGTTCGGGCGCGACGGCCGGGAAACGGCCGAAATCGGACGGCGGTGGATCGAGGCGGGGTACACGGCCGTGAAATTCGGCTGGGAGCCTATGGGCGAAAGCGAGGCGCTCGACATCGAACTGGTCCGCGGCGCGCGGGAGGGGATCGGCGACAATACGCTACTA
>CALFYU010000105.1 GCA_937952455.1 uncultured Planctomycetaceae bacterium | reverse complement strand
CTAGCGGTTGATGTTCATTTCCGGCGTCGGTCGTCGCTCGTCACGCCGCGGTGGTGGGAACGGGAGATCCGATTCCGAATCGATGGGAAACGCCACGTCAAAGTAGCCAATGAACATCTCATCCCACGTCTGATCGCCCCATACCACGGTCTGGGAGGCGTCGGGATTGTTCAGGTTCTCTTCGGAATTGTCGTAGTGACCCACGCAATGGATCTTGGCCCCCTTGGGCAGATCAACGTGACTGGCCAATTGATAAGAGGTCTGCCAATTTAAGTCATACTGCGTCACGTCCAACCAGATTTCTGACTTTCCATCGGGATAGAGCAACTCATATTTGAACGCTTTCCCCCGCAGGTGCATGTGCGGCATCATCGTGAGCAACTTGCTGGCGAAGGTGGCCTCCGAGGTGTCCGCTTCCACGCGGTGGTTCGAGGCGCCCGGCGGAATGACGAATTCATTGGTGACGGCGCTGAGCGTGCGGACTTCGTGCGTGATCGTTTCGGGATCGGCAAAGATCATGCCCAGCGAACTGAGGTCGGTTTGTTCGGTGCCGATCGGCGTGTAGTGCATCTGGAACACGATTTCATGACCGGCGGGGATCCGCTTGGCCATCCCCGCGGGAAACGGTTCGGCGCGGTAGCCCGGCACGTAGGCTGCCAGATATCCGAAGGCTCCTCCCCCCATGCCGACGTTGCGCTGGCCCTTTTCGCGGGTCATGACCAGAATGTGATGCACGACCGCGCGATTGCCCGGCACGGCTTGAAACGCGGAAATCCATTTGTCCTCTTCGAAGCCGGGGTCGACGACGAAGTATTTGTACTCGACCGTACCGGATGCGGGAACGTGATACGGCTCTTCGCTCATTTTCACGACCAGATCCGGCTCGCGGGGCAACTCCCAACCCGTCACAAATTCCCGCGGTTCGGGCAGTTGATCCTTGTCCCCTTCCGGCGCGCCGTTGGCGACCCAAGTGAAGATCTGCTCCTTTTCTTCCTTGCTCAGCGCACGGGCGTTCTTGAATTGACCGTGTTTGGGGTCGGCATGCCAGGGGGGCATCCGCTGCTCTTCCACAACCTCCGCTATCATCTCCGACCAGCCGACGACTTCGTCGTAGTCGGTCAACGCAAAGGGAGCAATGTCTCCCTCGCGATGGCATTCGACGCAGCGGTTTTGCAGAATGCGGGCGATCTGATTCGAATAGGTCACTTCGTCGTTCCCGTTCGGCTTCTTCACCCGTCCGATGTGGCAGCCGACCGCTTTGGTGACGGCCGTCGAGACCGGCTTACCCTCCAGCAGCTCCTCAAGGGCCACCTCGAGATCGTTCGTCTCAGGTTGCTCGCGCAAATAGCCGACGCCGTATTGATCGTCGATCCGCCCCCAATAGCGGACGACCCGGTCTTGATCGAGCACGAAGACTTCCGGCGTGCGCACGGCGCCGAGTTCATCGGCGACTTTGTTGCCGGGATCTTTGAGCATGGGAAACTCAATCTTGTGCAACCGCGCATAGGCGGCGATCTCCGTGATCGAGTCTTGCGAGTTGGCATTGATGCCGACGAAGGCCACGTCTTTGTCGGCGAACTTCTTGCTCAACTCGACGAGCCGCGGGGCATAAAGCTTGACCAGGGGGCACTCGGTTCCCAAAAAGGCGATGACGACCAGCTTGTCGCGGCCGATTTCCGACAGCGACTGTTCTTTGCCGCGAAAATCAGCCAGCGTGAAGTTGGACACCTTTTTTCCAATGGGCGAGTCGGCCGGTTTGGCATCGGCGAACGAGGCCGCGGGACGGAGAGACAAAAACGCGGAGACGGCAACGATCGATAGATAAGCAGAACGGAGTCTCATGTGGGATGCTCTCAACGGAATCCTGAAAAGACCTGGCGCGGCCGGTGGTTTGGCTGCGTCCGAGATAATGTATTCGTCGCAAACAAGTAAAAATTAGCTAACAGCGAACTTGAATGCGCTAACGGGCGACGACTTTTTGCGCGCTGCCCCGCCCAAGAAATAGACTAACCGGTCGGACGGTTTCTGAAAAGTGCAGTGTGCTAGGGATCTTTCTTAATCAACAACGCACGGTGCTTAAATCAACGCTCAGGCTGCAAGTTTCAGCCCTCCGTGGAACTGAAAACACCGGAGGGGGCGGAAGCCCCGTCCGGTGTCGGCTGGTGCTGCGAAACTCAGTGCCCAATGAAACGATTTCGTAGGCACCAAATTGTTCGCAGTCGAGACTAAGCACGCACTTAATGACTGCAATTGTCACTGGTTGCCGGTCGCCGGTTGTCGGTCGCCGCTCGCCTTAGGAATCGTTGTTCCGCCTGCCGCGATTTCCACCTTCCCGGTCCCCGCGCCCACGTCCGAAACCGCGGCGGGGCATTTCAAATTTGGCCCCTTTCATCGCTGCGAATTGTTCCTGCTGTTCTTTGGTCAAGACGGCCATCACGTTTTTCTCGGCGGTTTCGCGCATCTCGCGCATTTTCGTCATCGCCGCCTCGCGGTCGCCGCCGTCACGCAGACCGCGAAATGCTTCCCGCATTTCTTCGCGATTCTTTTCCTCGACTGCTTCGATCTTGCCGAGCTGTTCGTCGCTGAGGCCCAACTTGGCCGCCACTTCGTCGTCGTTGAGGGCGGCGACGCCCATCGTCTGTAGTCTGATCTCGTTCAGCCGCTTCATTTGGTCTTCATTCAACACACCGGTCAGCATTTTTTTGGCTTCCTCGGCCCGTTTCTTCGCGGCGGCGGTGCGCTCTTCACGCAATTTCGTCCGTTCTTCTTCCGACAGGTCCCGATAGCTCTGCCGATCACCCCGTTCACCGCGCTCGCCGCGCAGTTTGTCGGCGATTTTGTCGACTTCTGCTTCTTGTGACTTATCGAGTTTGATCTCTTTGCGAACTTCCTCCATGCGAATCAGCCCCAGCAGGTCGAATCCCCGCCCCGGGCCGAAATTGCCCCCGCCGCCGAATTGCCCCCGTCCACGTCTGCCGCGTCCCTCTTCACCCTGTCGGCCCCCCTCGCGGCGACGGCGCTGGCCGTCCTCTTGTGCTTCGACGAGGGACGTGAAAATGAACGCCGTAAACACTATGCCCGCAAGCACTTTGAACCATCGTTTCTGCATCGTTCTGCTCCTGTAGGGTGGGGTCACGGCCACTTCGCCGAACGGACAACGGCCGATGCCGCGAACGGGGCCAGCGCGGGACGTGCGGTTGCCACGGCAACACTGCTGCTGAAGAAATGATCCCGCAAGAACATCAAACACCGTGGGAGCAAAAAAGATTCGGTGCTTCGGCAAAAAAGCGACGATCCCGTCGCAGTTCGGTGAGTCACTTGGGCCGTTTCGGCGGTGCCGCCGACACGCCCGCCAATCCGCCGCTGACGGTAAGCACCTCGCCGGTGATCCAACCGGCCGCGGGGCTGCACAGGTAGGCGATCGCGGCAGCGATGTCTTCCGGTTCTCCCCACCGCCCCAGCGGCACCGCCTGTCGCACCCGTTCCAACATCTCCGGCTCGGCGATGTTGAGTGATTGGCACCGCTGCGCCATCACACGCTTATTGAAATCGGTATACACCGGACCGGGGCTGACCGCGTTGACGCGCACCTGGTAAGCAGCCAGTTCCATCGCCAGCGTGCGCGTCAGGCTGATGACGCCCGCCTTGGCCACGTTGTAGGCTGCGACCAGCGCCGCTGGGTTCTGGCCGTTGATCGAAGCGACGTTGACGATCGCGCCCGATTCCTGTTGCTCCATCTGGCGGGCGGCGGCACGGCAACAATAGAATGTCCCGGTCAGCGTCACGCGGATCACGTCGTTCCAATGCTCGTCGCTCAGCTCGGAAATCGGGCAGACATCTTGTCCCAGTCCCGCGTTGTTGACCAGTATGTCCAATGCGCCGCGCTCGTTCACCACGCGCGCGAAGAACTCGTTCACTGCGGCGCTGTCAGTGATATCGAGCGCAGCCGGTTCAACGGAGTAACCCCGTGCGCGAAGCCCGTCGGCGGCGGCCGCAACTTTGTCCGCTTGCAAGTCCGCCATGACAACGTGCGCCCCGGAAGCGGCCAACTCGGCGGCCGTTCCCAACCCCAAGCCCTGCGCCGCCCCGGTCACAACCGCCGTCGCCCCGGTCAATTGAAAATGAACGCGGTTGGGCATGGTTGAATCTCCCAGGCTAATTTCGGTGGTTGGTTGGTATCGCGACCGCCCGGCGGAGCCGGCGGCTGAGGAACGGTTCTGCCTAATGCCGACTGCCCCCTGCCTACTGCCTACTAGTACGGCCAGGGTCCCTGTGACCACAGGCCGCCGTCGACGTAGAGTGTTTGCCCGGTGACGAAATCGGCGCCGTCGCTCGCGAGATACATGACCGCTTTGGCGACATCCTCGACCTGTCCCACGCGCCGCAGCGGCGTCAGCGGGCTCCAGGTTCCCGCATAGTCACCGCTTTCGAGTTTCGTCCGCTCAATTTCAATGGCCCCTGGAGCGACACAGTTCACACGAATCCCGTACGGTCCCAATTCAACCGCCGAGACCCGCGTCAGGTTTTCGATCCCCCCTTTCGAGGCGGAATAGTCCACCAGATTGGGAAACGGCGTCTTGTTGGCCCCTGAACCGATATTGACGATGCCTCCGCCGCCGGACTCCTTCATCCGCGCCGCAGCGGCTTTGGTGCATAGAAAAGCCCCTTTGAGGTTCGTACGAATCGTGCGGTCGAAGTCCTCTTCGGCGAGTTCCAACAACGGCGCCCAAGTCTGCACGCCGGCATTGTTGACGAGAAGACTGAGGGTTCCGGCCGCTTCGTCCAATTCGGCGAACATCCGTTCCACTTGATCGCGATAACCGACGTCACCCTGCAAGACCCAGGCCTGCCGCCCCAACTCGCGGATCGCGGCCGCCGTGGCCTCCGCACCTTTCCGGTCACCGTTGTAGTTCACCGCCACGTCCCAGCCATCGCGGGCCAATCCCAGGGCAATTCCCCGGCCGACCCCCTTACTCGCGCCGGTAATAAGTGCAGTTTTTGGTTGTGTGCTCATGGTGGAATTTTGCGTGGTGCGGACGCGTGAAATCACTGGTTTCTTTGACCCATTCGCCAAAACGGCGGACAGCGCGTAGAATACGCCTAACAGATTCCTTTTTCCAGCAAAGCGAGTGCGCAGAGTGGTGGCGAAGCGGGTAGTCTTGGCGATGAGCGGGGGCGTCGATAGTTCGGTCGCGGCGCACCTGTTGCGCAGCGAGGGCTA
This sequence comes from uncultured Planctomycetaceae bacterium, assembly GCA_937952455.1. Lineage (GTDB taxonomy): Bacteria > Planctomycetota > Planctomycetia > Planctomycetales > Planctomycetaceae > Symmachiella. Next base: position 6,473 of record CALFYU010000105.1, on the reverse strand, counting down.
TGAGGTGATCGGGTTGTTCATGCGGTCGGGCGTGCACGAAGAGACGACCTGCGCCGTGGGGGACAACTCCCTGCCAATCGTCGGCAGCCACAAACAAGGGTGCTGCAGCGCCAGCGACGCCGCCGATGCGCGGCGTGTGGCCGCTGCGCTGGACATTCCGTTCCATGCGGTCAACTTCCGCGACGCCTTCGGGCGGATTAAGGATTACTTCGCCGACGAATACCTTTCGGGCCGGACCCCCAATCCCTGCGTGATGTGTAACAACTGGCTGAAGTTCGGCAAGCTGTGGGACTATGCTCGTCAGGTGGGTGCCGAGAGTATTGCCACCGGACACTATGCGCGGTTGATCCCCGCCGAGGGGGAGCACCAGCCCGCATTGGTGCGGGGCGTCGACGACAGCAAGGACCAGTCGTACGTGCTCTTCGGCTTGGATCGCGAGTTGTTGTCCCGCATTCGTTTCCCCGTCGGCGAATACAACAAGACCGAGATTCGTGAGATCGCGCGGCAGGTTGGCTGCCGCTTGGCGGAGAAGCCGGACAGCCAGGAAATCTGCTTTGTGCCCGATCAAGACTACGCCGGTTTCATCCGCCGCTACCGGGGGGAGTTTGAGACGGCCGGCGAAATCGTCGATACGGCCGGCAACGTCGTCGGCCGGCACGACGGTTACGAACATTTCACGATTGGCCAGCGCAAGGGATTGGGAATCGCCTTCGGCAGTCCACGGTACGTGGTGGCCATCGAGGCCGACTCAAAACGGGTCGTGATCGGCGAACGGGAGGACCTGGGCCGCGACACGCTCGAAGCGGACCGGCTGAACTGGCTGATTGACGAACCGCAGGGGGCTTTTCGCTGCCGCGTGAAGATTCGTTACCTGCATCAGCCGGCGAACGCTGAAGTGGAAGTCACCGCCGCCGATCGCATGACGGTTCGTTTTGACGAGCCGCAATACGGCGTGGCGCCGGGGCAGGCATTCGCTTGTTGTCACGACGAGCGCCGGTCGGGCGCCGGCTGGACGGTGGAAGCCGCGCATGCCCAGAGGTCGCGCGCCCCGGATGGCACGCCCCCGGCGGAGCCGGGGCCTGATGGAGAATGGTGTGCCCATCGCAATGCGCCGACGCCCGCGTGTGCACATTCGGGTTTGACTGGTCTTGACCCATAATCGAACTGGGTCTATCTTCCCGCCTCTTCTCACCTCTCCCCTTAGACATTTCACACAATTCCGATCCCAGTTTGCCGCCAATTTCGGCTTTGGCCATGGTTGTGCGCTGTTCGGGCGGACGCGTCATCGTTTATCGCCAGTGCGAAAGCGATCGCGGTTTCGCCGTGCATCCGGAATCCGGCGTATTCAACAATCGATGGAGCGATTTCGTGACCCGATCTGCCAGAACATTGCTGTGGGGCCTGTTATTCACCGTCGGGCTGACCGGTTGTGCCGAGATCATCAACTTCCGGTCGCAGACGCCTGATGAAGATGAGATCATCGATCTCGAAAACAACGCGGTCGAGACCGACTACCTCGCCAAGATGATCACCATCGCCGGCACGCAGGCAATGGAGGTCAAAGGAGTCGGACTGGTGACGGGATTGGACGGTACCGGCGGAGATCCGCCGCCGTCGATTTACCGGTCCTGGTTGCTGGATGACATGCGCCGCCGCAAAGTCCGTAATCCCAACCAGATTCTGCGCGACCCGAACACGGCCCTGGTCGTGGTCCGGGCGTATATTCCTCCCGTCGTGAAAAAGGGCGACGAGTTCGACGTCGAAATCGCGCTGCCTCCCAACAGTGACGCTACGAGCCTGCGGGGCGGGTGGTTGATGGAATGTCTATTGACCGAACAGGCGATCGTCCCCGGCCGCCGGCTGCTAAAGGGACATACGTGGGCGACCGCCAAAGGCGCTGTGCTGGTTTCGGCCGCCTCGGAGGAAGACAGCGACGTTTCGACGCTACTTAAGCGGGGCCGCGTCCTGGGAGGCGGAAAATCCCGTAAGGAACGGACGCTGGGTGTTTATCTGCAAAGCAAATACATCAGTTTTCGTAACGCGCGGCGTGTCGAGAACCGCATCAACCAGCGGTTTTTCGGTTACAAACACGGGCAGCGCAAAGGCCTGGCGACCGCCAAGACCGACGAATACATTCAGCTCGACGTTCAAGAGAACTACAAAAACAACCACGCGCGTTACCTGCAAGTCGTACGTCAGATTGCGTTCCGCGAAAACACGGTCCAAGAACGCGAACGGTTAGTTCGGCTGCAGGAAGAGATGATGTATCCGCCGCAAGCCGCGATTTCCGCTCTGCGTCTGGAAGCGATCGGCAAAAACGCCGTTCCGTACCTGAAGCAGGTCCTGCAGGACAGCCCGAGCCTGGAAGTTCGCTTCTATGCCGCCGAAGCGTTGGCGTATTTGGGGGACAACAGCGGGGCGGAAACATTGATCCAAGCGGCCCGCGAGGAGCGCGCGTTCCGGGTCTTCGCCCTGGCCGCGCTGTCGATCATCGACGATACCGTGTCCTATTATGGGTTGCGGCAATTGATCAACGAGGAGAGCGTCGAACTGCGCGTCGGTGCAGTGCGGGCGCTGTGCGAACTTGACGAAAATGACCAATTCATTCGCGGCGATCAGTTGAACGATCAATTCACGCTTCGCGTACTCCCCTGTTCGGCTGAACCGTTGGTGCATCTCACGCGTTCGCAGCTTTCAGAGATTATCATCTTCGGCGATGAGCAGCGGATGCAGACGCCGGTCGCCTTGACGGCCGGTCCGCACATCATGGTCAACGCACGTGCGGGGGATGATACGATCACCGTCAGCAGGTTCAAAATCGGAGAACCGGACGAGAAGAAGACCGTCAGCACGCGGGTGGCCGACGTGGTCCGAGCGGTCGCCGATCTGGGGGCCAGTTATCCCGACGTGGCGCAGATGTTGGCACAAGCGGGTGTGCAATACAACTTGCCCGGCCGTCTGGAGGTCGACTCCCTGCCGCAAGCCGGGCGGGTCTACTTCCGTCCCACGGACGGCGATGCGGCCGGTTCCTCCAGCAGCCGCCGCAAGTCGCGTGTCGGCGGCGTGAACCGCGCACCGAACCTGTATCCGGTGATTCGCGACTCCAGCGGCAAGATCATTACCGGTGACGAAGAAACCGGCGACGACATTGAGGAGTTGGACGACACCGGCGAGGCGTCGGTGACGGACACCCGGACCGGCGACGCGGACGAGAAACCGGACACTCTCAAAAAGCCGGGGTTCTTTAGTGGAATATTGAATCTGGATGATGACGAGTAATCGCCCGCCTATCATCTGAAAACCTGATCTAATACTACAGTGCTAAGTTAAACCAACGGAAAACAGAGAAGAACGCGTTAATCATCAGGTTATCACGCTGGGTGCCACTGGCGGCTTGCCCGCCAGTGCGCACGGAGGTTTACGTACCCAGGCCTGGAGAATCTTGCGTAACACGGCACTGGCGGGCAAGCCGCCAGTGGCACCCTAATTCTCGGCCGATCGATACAACGGTGTCATTTCGAGCAGGATCACCGGTTGGTTGTCCTTTGACGTGATGACAACGATCTTACTAATTTCCCAAAGTGTTAAGGCCCGCCGATGTTGAAGTCGCTCGAGTTGTTCGGCTTCAAAAGCTTTGCCGACCGGACCCGATTCGATTTCGCACCCGGTGTCACGTGTGTGGTCGGTCCCAACGGAAGCGGCAAGAGCAACGTCGTCGACTCCATCAAGTGGATTCTCGGCGACCAGAGCGCCAAAAGTCTGCGCGGCAAGGAGATGACCGATGTCATCTTCAACGGGTCCTCGGGCCGCAAATCGTCGGGGTTCGCCGAAGCGACCCTCTGTTTCGACAACACCTCGCGGTTCTTGGGAATCGAAGCCGACGAAGTCCAGGTCGGCCGCCGCCTTTATCGCAGCGGGGAATCGGAATATCTGATCAACAGGGCCCCCTCGCGGCTAAAGGACGTGCGCGATTTGTTGATGGGCACCGGGACGGGCGCCTACAGCATCATCGAACAAGGCCGCGTCGACCAGTTGTTGCAGGCCAGCAACATCAACCGGCGGGCGGTGTTCGAAGAAGCGGCCGGCATCAGCCGCTTCAAAGCCCGCAAAGTCGACGCCCAACGCAAATTGGAACGTGTCGATCAAAACCTCGTGCGGCTGACCGACATCGTCGACGAACTCTCCGGTCGGCTCACGTCCATGCGGCAACAGGCGCAAAAAGCCTCACGCTATCGCAAGTTTTCCGCAGAGTTGCGGGAACTGCGAATTGGATTCGCTGCGGACGAATATCGTGAATTGGCGGCGCAGCTGGACACGATGTCCGAAAGCCACGACGGCTGGCAATCGGAAATCGACGCGCTGAAATCCAAGGCCACGGAAATCGAACAGGAACAAGCGGCACTGGACGTCCGCTTGACGGAAGTCGAGGACGCCCTGCAGGATTCGCAACGACGGACGGCCGCCAATCGCGAAGCGATTGCAGGGTTTCAGGCGACCGCCGGACATCAGCGCAACCGCCGCGACGAACTGACCGCCGAACTGGACCGGCTGATGCGCCAGCAGTCCAACCTGGCACTCCGCGCTCGCGATATCGCCGGCGAACTGGAACAAACGGTCAACAGCCTGCAGGACTTTGAAGCTGACTTTGAACGTCGCAGCGCCGCCCTGGCCGGGCGGGAAGAGGCGTTGGCGCAATTGGGTCAGGCTCTCACCGCCCGCCTGCAATCCTTGGAGGGGTTGCGGGAACAGCTGCTGAAGTCCAAACAGACCACCGCCGTACTCAACGGCCGCATGGCCAATTTCGACGCGCGGATCGCATCGCTCACACAGGCATTGGCCGATGACGAGAAGCGGATTGCCGAGCGAGGGAAGGCTCTGGCGGCCGCAGTCTCAAAACTTGAAGCACAAAACGCCGAATTGAAGGCCGCGCAACAGCGCCAGGCGGAACTCCGTGACCGAATTATGGTCGAACGGACACGGCACGAAGTCCTGTCGCAGGAACGGATCGATGCCGAGCAGGCGCTCAACGAACAGCGCGAACAACGTACCGGCTGGGAAGCCCGGCGGCAGGTGCTTGAGGACCTCGAGTCGCGCCAAGAAGGAATCGGCGTCGGCGTGCGGGAAATCTTGGCCCGCGCCCGGGAAAGCCGCTTTTCCCCCTGGAACCAAATCCGCGGCAGCGTGGCAGATCTCCTGCAAGTCGACTTGGAACATGCGGCGCTGATCGAGGTCGCGCTGGGCAGCCGGTCTCAATTGATCGTGCTGGACGACGCCGATCCGCTGATGGAATACCTGCAGGGACCGACTTGCAAAATAGCCGGACGGGTGGGTTTTCTGGCGATCGTCGACCGCGACGAGGAGCGAAATCCCACGACGCCCACGGCAGCCGTGGACCTGTCGGAAGAAAAAGGGGTGGTGGCCCGTGCGGACCAGTTGGTGAAATCAACGGACGCCGTACCCGGTCTCCCCGCCCGGTTGTTGCAAGATACCTGGGTGGTCGATTCGCTCCGCGAGGCGCTCGCGCTGTCGGGAGGCGCCGGTAAAGGATGCCGCTTCGTCACCTTACAGGGGGAGTTGCTGGAAGCTGACGGTCGCGTCTACGCCGGCACATTTCAGGGAGAAACAACGGTCGTCTCGCGCCGCAGCGAGCTGCGGCGCTTGAAAAACGAACTCGCGCGACTCGATCGTCGTATCGAAGAAACGGAGAAAACGTTCTCCGAAAAACTCAAGTTTGTACAGGCCTGCGAAGCGAAGTGGCACGACCTCGAAGCGGCACTGGAACAGCATGCCGAAGCGCTGGCAGAGATCAAATCGGCCGCCGCGGGCGGGCAGATGGAATGTGAACGGCTGGAACGGGACGTCGCCGACGGCCGCCAACTCGCCGCCGAAAAGTCGGCGGAACTGCAATCCTGCCGCGCCGAACGGGAGACCGCTGCGGGGGAGTTAGCCGAGGTCGAAGCCCAATTAGCCATTCAGCAACAGGCGATCGCCGACGGGGAACAAACGGTCGAACAACAGGAACGAGAACTCACAGAGCGCCGCGACCAGCTCAGCCAGGAGAAACTGGACCTGGCCAAGCAGGAGCAGCGCCTGGAAAACCTGCACTCGGCACGATCTCGTTTGGGCGAGGAGCAATTTCAACGGGACGCGCATCGCGAGGAAGCGCTGCGGCGGCTGCAGGTCGTCCGAGAAAAACGGGACAACCTCACGCTGCAACTCCTCAACGCAACCGCTGCTTTGTCGGAACATGCGCTGATTCAAGAGAAACTCTCCGCGGAGCTCTCGCAACGAGAGCAGGAGCGAGAGACGGTCCGCGCCATCCGCAGCAAATTGTCGGCTGAGGAACTCAAGAATCGGCACGCGCTGCGGGAATTGGAGGAACGCGCGCACGAACAGGAGATGAACCGCCGCGACTTGCGGCACAAGATCTCAAACTTGGAGGAACGCCTTCAAGAGGAATTCAGTGCGAGTTT
>CALFYU010000104.1 GCA_937952455.1 uncultured Planctomycetaceae bacterium | reverse complement strand
TTCCAACGAGGGTCCAATCGGCATCCCGGCGTCCTGCGTCAAATAGAATCCCCAGGAGAACCGGGCCGTGGCGAACGCCTGCAGGCACTTGCCAATCACAGGAATTCGCAAAAACAACCGATGCAAGCCCCGATGTTGTCCCATACCACGGGTCACGAGCAGATATAAAAAAACGAGCGAAAATATCGTGCCGAAGGCGTAACCCAGCCAAGTCAGGGCACCGCTGGCCCCGTACAACCCAAAGCCGAGCGGATCGAACGGCTTGCCCGTTTCCGCGTCGACACTGCCGATCATTCCCAGCACAAAGATCAATAGGGCGACGATAAAGATCGCGGCGAAGAACTCAATGGTCGGCCACGCCACCCATCCCAGAAACTCCCGCCGCAGCCGCACGTTCTTTTCATAATGGTCGGCCATCTCCTTGAGCACTTCCGGCAGATTCCCGGTCGTCTCGGCCACGTGCATCATGTCCACAAACAACTGCGGGAAGTAGCCCCCTTGTTGCTTGAGTGCCCCCGTCAAATCGTCGCCGCTGCGCAAGGCCTGTGCGACCTCGCCCAATCTTCGGCGGCAGGCGGCGTTACCGCTCTTTTGGGCGACGACCTCCACCGAGCGGATCAAATCAACACCCGACCGCAACATTGTGCTCAGCGAGCGGCTGATATTGGCAAGCGACTTTTGCGAAATGCGCGAATCAAACACGATGCGACCCTCACGATGGCGAACTCAACGGATAGCACGCACGCGCCATTTCGAACCGTTCCGCTTGTTCCCAAACTCCAGCTTGGGAACGCAAACTCGCGAAGCTCCGCTTCGAGTCGCAGGAATTCGGGCAATCGTTTCAACGCGCTATTGTGCGAGCAATTCCTCCACCAGTTTGTTGACATCTTCGTAGGTAAACGGCTCATCGTTCGCGCCGATGCTGTCGTTGTCGAACCGCTTGACCAATTCACCGTCACGGCCGTAGACAAACACCGCCGGAATCGCCGACAGATCGACCGCTTCGTACCACTGGGCCGATTCCTGATTCAGCAAATAATTGTCAAGCGTCGAATTGACCTTGGTCAGAAACTTCAACACACGCTCGCGATAAAACTCGGGCGGCTTGTTCGGAATGCCGTCGTAATCGACGCTCATCGACATGCAGACTACGTCGCCGCCGGCATGCTTGTTGTGTAAGTCGACCAGATTGGGAAACTCCTTCATACACGGGCCGCAGGAGGTCGACCAGGCGTCGAGCACCACGACTTTTCCCTGGTGCTCGGCAACCTGGGCCTGCACCTCTTCCCAGCTGGCCTCGGTGAGTTGGATGTCGGCGGTCTCCGGCGCAGCGGTTGTCGAATCACCAGAATCGGTCTGTTCGGCCGGCGCCGGTTCGCCTGAATCCGATATGACTGCTTCGTTTCCCGTATCAACCGAATTCGTCGCCTAAACGCCCTCGTTCCCTCCGCCGCAGCCCACAATCACTAGGCAACAACAGCACAATCCGGCTGACAGTATTCTTCCGATGGCCATTCTCTCAATTCTCCCTATCGTATTGCACATTCATGCCTCGCGCTGGCAGCATCCCTAAGCTCATTGTAGCAAACAACCCTCATTTGGGGAGTGGGGCCATCTTTTTAAGCAGTGAAAACATCTTGAAACCTACGCTGTGGGAATCCCCTATTGGTGATCTCCCGACAATCCATTAATAAGCGCCCGATTCTATTTTCAACCGGTCTCCGGCTGCTTCCCAAGTCAGCCGAACGTGCGACGCAATTCCACGATTAATGATTGGGAGTCAGACAGTGAAGATTCGCAGCCCGCTGTTACTAAATATGGGAGCCTGGTTGGCATCTCGGATCATACGGTTGCTATTCAGCACCGTGACGATTGAATGCCACAACGATCAGCCCGCTACCGACCCGCGACATCCCGATTGCGAGCGGATGTATCTCTATAGCATTTGGCATGAGTCGATCGTCATGCCGGTGGCGATGTGCTCGATTAAGAACATGGCCGGACTGGTCAGCCGGCATCAAGACGGCGGCATCCTGGCGATGACCATGAAGCGTTTTGGCATTCGGGCCGTGCGCGGTTCCAGCAGCAAGGGGGGGACGCGTGCCCTTCGCGAATTATTGACCGCCACCCAGAACTGGCACATCACGATCACTCCCGACGGGCCACGCGGGCCGCGCCGGGAAGTAAAAAGCGGCATCATCTATCTGGCGTCGCAGTCGGGAACCCCGATTGTCTGCTGGGCGTTCGCCTGTCAGAACGCCTGGGTGGTCCGCGGCAACTGGACCGATATGGTGGTCCCCAAACCGTTCAGCAAGGTCAACGCCTTTGTTGCGCCGCCGGTCTGCGTGCCGCCCAACTTGGATCGCGCGGGGATCGAACATTATCGACAACGCGTCCAGCGTGTGATGGAAGAACTGGATCAAAAAGTCGCCCGCGCCGGCCATGTCGTCCCCGTCCCGATGCCAAGCGAACAACCCCGCGCCTTGCACGTCGTCCCCGTCCCGATTCCGGCGGAACGTCGCCGCGCCGCCTGACGCGTCCTCCAGCGGAAATTTCACCCCGCCCCCGGTGAAATTCGCAAGAAATAGGGGCATGCGGCCTCCGTATGCGGTATCGTAGAGAGTGCGTCTCTGCTCTCACCTGGGACGCGCTTCTTACGCAGGAGGACTACCAGAAAATGCGTTGCCGATTTCGTTCCCTCCCGGCGGTCGCGATGTCCGCCTGTCTGTTCACCGTGGTTTGCGGCGAGCTTGCCGCCGCTCCGCCGCCGTTTCTGAACTTTCGCGGCCTGCTCACTCACCGCGACCAGACGGTGAAGGTCGTCTGCTTTGGCGACAGCGTGACCGGCGTCTACTATCACACCGGCGGCCGCCGGGCGTACACCGACCTCGTCAAAATCGCACTCGAGAAGACCAAACCCCGCGCGACGATCGAAGCCGTCAACGCCGGCACCAGCGGCAACACGACCCGCGACGCCCTGGCCCGCATCGAAACCGACGTATTGGCGCACCAGCCCGCTCTGGTCACTGTCATGTTCGGGCTGAACGACATGACGCGCGTGCCGCTGGAAGAATTCCGCGAAAACCTTACCAAGATCATTCACCTCTGCCGCGACGCCGGCGCAGAGGTATTGTTGTGTACGCCGAACTCAGTCTATGACACCAAGGGCCGCCCGCAGGTTGTGTTGGAGAAATACGTCGAAGCGGTACACCAGGTCGGGCGGGCTGAACAGGTCGAAGTGGCCGATTGCTATGCCGCCTTTCAATCGTTGCGCTCGCGCGACGAATTCGCGTGGGCGCTGTTGATGAGCGACGAGATTCACCCCAATCTCGACGGACACAAGCTGATCGCTGAAGAGATCGTCCAAGCGGTCATCGGCCGCCGCGTGCTGCTCAAGGACCTTCCCGTCTCCACGCCCCCCATGCCCTGGACCAAAGGCAAACTCCAGCAGCGGCAGCCGATCCACGTCCTGGCAATGCCCCCCTACGACGGGCAAATCAAAGTGGCTATCCGCCGCCGCTACCCCAACGCCGACATCAAGGTCACCCCCTGGGAGACTGCCGGAAAAACATTGGGCGATATCGAAGCACAGGCCAAGTCCATTCGCGAACTGGCTCCCGATTTGGTGATCGTCGCCGTTCCCATCGAGAAAACCGCGTCGTCGCGCGAGCAGTTCGTCCGCACCTACAGTTGGATCTTGAACTATTCGCTCAGCTTCGGCCAGCGAACGTGGGACGTCGTCGTCGTCGATCCGGCCCTGGAGGGGGAACTCCGCGACGCCCAGCAACGCGCGCAGGCCCGGCTCGTGCGCGACTTGGTCCGCGCACAGGATTTGCCGCTCATCCCGCGCTCCGACGAAAGCAAGGCCCGCGCCGCCGGCAGCATCACGGAATGGGTGGGGACGCAATTCGAAGACACGACCCCGGGCGCGCCGACCAAGCCGCCCGCGCCGCGCGAGTAGCCCATCACTCCGTTATCTCGCTGGATTCGGCGTCGGAGTCGCGACAGACCTCTGCTGAAAAACTGCCGGGCCGATAGACGTCGGTCACCGTGATCCGGTATCCCCGCCACAGGCAACTGTCGCCGGTTTGTGGGACCCGCTCCAGTTCTTCATTCAGCAGCCCCACCACCGTGTGCGTTCCGTCTTCGGACGGCTCAAATTCCAGCCCCAGCCGCGCGCACAAGTACCGCAGAGTCGTAATGCCATCGACCCGATACCGTCCCGCTTCAAGCTCCACGACCGGTTCGCGCCGCAACAGCCGTTTCGCCCGGCTCGGCTGCGGACGGAGCATCGTGTCCAGAATATCCTCATAGGTCACGATGCCGATCGTATCACCGTACTCGTTGGTGACCTCCGCCACGTTGCAATACCGGGAGCGCAGAAGTTGCAGCGTCACCGCCAGCGAGGCGCACCACGGGACAATCACCACTTCTTCCGCGCTTTGCTCCAGATGCTCCTTGGGGAGCGACGAAAAGTTCAGAATCGGAATCGCACCCTCGATCGATTCGCCCCCCGGCCGAGTCAGCAAGACGTATCCGCTGGGAGGAATCCGTCCTCCCAAGTCGGTCAGGTTCACCGGCGGCTGGAACGTCAAATAACTGCCGCGGGGTCGCATCACCTCCTCCGTGGTGATCTCCGACAGGTCCAGCAGATTGTGCAACAGATGCCGTTCCTGCCGAATGAGGTCTTCACTGAGTTCCGTCGTTTCGACGGCCCGCTCCAAGTCGTCCGTATCCAAATACGGCTCCGCCTCGAATTTCGGCCACAACGTCCGGCGCACCAGAACCGTGATCGACTGCAGCGATGGGGCTATCGGGTCCAGCACGCGGACGGCCGCCGCTAGCGGATAACTGACCCAGGATGACAACGATCGGCGAATCGAAATCGCCAGACTCTTGGGAATCACCTCGCCGAAGATGATGATGGCGACCAAACTACTAAAACCAAACAGCCCGGCGGCCGTCATGTGCCCCTCGGTCTCCAAGCGGCGCGTGACAAGAATGCTGACGGTGAAATACGTCAGATTGGTGACCAAGTTCCAGAACAAAATCGCCGTCAGCAGACGATCCGGATTTCGCAATAGCGCGGCGACCATTCGTTCGCGGGGCCTGCCGACCTG
>CALFYU010000103.1 GCA_937952455.1 uncultured Planctomycetaceae bacterium | reverse complement strand
CGACACCGCGTCCATCGTTGAAGTTGATCTCGGTGTCGTTGATCGTAGCGACGATGTTGTCAGGACCGTTGATCGTGAAGCGTTCGCTGTCGGAAAGGAATTCCATACCGTCGCCGGCGTTGTTGTTAAACTGGCTGATGCGATTTGCACTCGCATCAACGTCCAGCAGCAATTGCGAACTGCCGAAGCTCGAATCCCAATCAAAGCCGTGGCCGTTGTTGTCGTTAATTCGGTTACCGTTCAGGTCCAAGATCGTGTCGACTGACCCGAAGATTTCAATCTGCAAACCGTCACCATTGTTGCGGAGCACGTCGTTGTCGGTCAGCACCAAGTCGATGTCGGGCGTCGGTCCGAAGTAGCTCGGTTGCAGGTAGATACCGTCACCGTCCCCGGCCGGAGCGAGGTCACCGTTGTCGTTAATCTCGTTACGTTCCCAGACACCCCGCAATTCAACCCGCTCAAACGAGGTCATTGCAATACCGCCCAGGCCGTTGCGGTTGATGAAGTTGTCTTGCAGATCGACGTCCAATGTCACGTCCGCTTCGCCGTGCATGCGGAGACCGAAGCCGAGGTTATCTGACATCGAGCTTCTGACGATGTCGACCATGCCGAACGGCACACGGCCGTTGAAGCTCAAGATCGTAACACCGTTGCCGAGGTTGCCGTCGAATATCGAGTCCGCGATGTCAACCGTGAAGCCGGAGTCGTCGACCCGCTCCACGTAAAAACCGTCGCCGCCGTTACCCGTAAATGAGCTGCCGATCACGTCGACGTTGAGCGTTGTATTGAAGTAGCTGACGTCCGTCCCAAAACCGTTGCCGGCAACGCCGGACACGCTCACATTGTCCATCAACAGATTCAGCGTGGCCTCGGTATCGACCGTCACGTAAATCCCGTCCTCTCCACCGTCAGTGATTATGGTATCCAAGATGGCCAGGTCCAAGGTCGTGCCGTCGTAGTTTTCTGAATGAATTGCGTCGCGGGCGGTTCCCGTAATCGTGGTGTCGGTGATCACGCCGATGCCGGTCGCATTGTCAAGATCGATACCGCGGTCGGCGCTGGTGATGGCCACCGAGCGGATCAAGAAATCATCGCCCGATCCGAAGATCGCAGGTTGCGTCGTCGTAGTGTCAAAGCGGAAACCGGCCACTTCGGTGTTGTCGCCGAGCAGCAGCACCGTGCCACCCAACAGCGGATTCGGTCCCGGTGTGAATCCGGGCAGTTCGAACGTCCCTTCGGTCGAGGTATAAAAGTGAACCGTGCCTTCACCCAACAAGCGCTGGTTGTCTTGCACAACAAAGTCTCCCGTCATGCCGGACGACGTGCCGTCGCCGCGGTTGACGAAGATGATGTCACCTTCCGGATCAACGGAGAACGGGAGGGTGTCAAAGGGGGCCTCAAACGAGCCGTCGCCGCCAGGTCCCGCTGTGTTGTCTACGTGAAAGACGATAAACGGCTCCATGTCGACGGGATTGATCGCCACGGCGGTTTCCCGGTCGATGCGTTCGTTCACGGGGACGCGATACTGCCGTTGAACTTGTTGCGCGAGCATCATGTTGGTCGGCTGGCGGGTCAAGATCGGCCGGCGTCCGCCGCCGGGGAAGTCGATCGCGATCGAGCCCATCACGTTGCTGCCGAAGACGTCGTCGTCGGTCCATTCCACCTGACCCCAGATCGATTGAGTGATCTGGCCCTGAACACGGACTTTGGGGCCGGCCGCATCCTCCTCGCCCGAACATTCCATGTAGTAGCCGCCGACATAGGCTTTGAATCCGTAGTCACCCAAGAAGGGCACGGGAATGCCCACTTCGCCGTCCATGCCGGAATAGGGAACCTCGAAGATGTTGTCGGTCGCTTGGCCGATATTGAACCCGGTGAATACGGGAATCCCCGTCCGGCGTTCGACGAACTGCGCGGTGTTGTCATTGGCGATGTAACCGTTCAGCCGGTAGTCGATGCCGTCGTCGGTCAGCGACGCCAGGCTGATGCCCCAGCGGCTGAAATTGTGAAAATTGGTGTCGTCGTAGTCATACCAGCCGCTGGCACTGTACATGCGGTTGTAGGTGCTGCTGAAATAGCGATAGCCCACACCGCCGTTGCCGCCGTACTGGTTGTGATTAGTGACGTATCCACGCCCTTCGATGAAGACCAGGCTGGTTCCCGGATCGATGTGAAACGGGATCATCGCCCCCAGCGTCTGGTATCCGTCCCGGACGAAAGCGGGATTGATGTCGCTGCGGAAGCGGAATTGGATTCCGAACGGATCGGCGGCGCGGCCGGAGACGGCCGTGGTTCGAACGGGACCGCCGTAGACCTGGTCGGTGCTCCAAGACGCCGGCGTGACGTAGGCCGGTTGATCGGTTTCATTGTTGGCCAGACGAACGCTACCCGCGTCCTCTGCCGCCCGGATCGGTGACCACAACAGGGCCGTGATCAACACGATTCTCAAGGGGACGCATACTCGTCTCGTATTCATGGATCGCTCCAAAAGGCTTGCCGCGTGAACACGCATAATGTTGTCTCACCAGTCAGAATGACTCTGATTTCATTTCATCCGAAATCGGATTAGAGTTGCTGCTTCTCAACGCCCCCTGCTGCGATGAATCATCGCTAAGACACGGCCCAATTCCCGTGTTTTCCGCCTGTGTTGGCGGTTGTTCATTCGCATGGCAACCGCTCTCCACCGGGGAGCTAGACTTTGACGGTTGTAACGAATGTTCGCAGTATTCTGATTGTTCGGAATATTCGGGGCGTAAGTTGAGTCGAATTCAAAACGAAATCGGAATCCGGGTAATTCTGGAGGAGTATTCCTTCCAGTCACGGCAAGATGGGTATCCTAAACAGTTTTCAGCGACTGCCGCCAATTGAGATCGCGCGACGGCGAAGAAATCGAAATGCCCCGCGTTTCGTCGCGATGCGGTGTTTTGAGACGCCAGTGACTCATGCCACACCGACGCGAAAAGAGTCGGTGCGTGGTCAACGAAGCGGACCGCTGCCGCACGCAGACTCAATTGCGACGGCTTACTCTTCGACAAGGCAGGCAAAGCGAAGCGGCCGCATCCCCATTGGGGACGCGGCCGCTCTCAAAACTTTCAGCCGTGACGTTGCACGTCCTATGGTGGTCATCCTTTGACTGGAATCTTATGCGCTTTTGATTCCTCCGTCTTCGGCAACGTGATGGTCAACACACCGTCGCGGCACTGGGCGGTGACCTTGGACTCATTGACCGGGCAGGGAAGCGGAACGGTGCGGTTGAAGGACCCCGAGCGGCGTTCGATGCGGTGATAGGTCTTTCCCTTCTCCTCCGTCTCCTCCTCATGCCGGCCGCTGACATGCAGGGAATCGCCGCGGACTTCGATGTCAATTTCTTCCGGCTTGATGCCGGGAACTTCCATCTTGATTTCGATCTCACCGTCTGTCTCGGCGAGGTCGAGCGAGGGAGTCCGCTCTGCCGTGATCCAGCCTCCGTTTCCTTCAGTGGAAAACCGGCTGAGGAGCTCGTTCATTTCTTCGCGCAGCGAGGAGAACGGTTCGCGATCGAACCAATTTGAGAGCCCGCGAGAAGGGCGTGTCGGTAAGGACGTGGTCATGGTGCTGCTCCTTTTGAAAGGTGCGATTTGTAGAAATGTGTTAGTCCGCTAGATACCTGGGTCCCTCCGCAGCTGCCAGGTGTCATATTGTCATTTGTTGGTGGCGCCCGTTCCTAAAGGATGGCCGACGTGCTCCACGGCAAATGCCACCCGAACCGGGATATCACCGAATGCCCCCGCAGCCGGTCAGTATCCCTGGTTCCGGCAGCAACGGCGGGCCAAATGCGCGAGCCTTTGCAGGGTCTCTCGGTCGTAAAGCTCGATATGGTCGGCGATGTCGCGGTGCAACAACTCCATCCGGGCGTCTCGCACGATTCGCAGCAATTCGTCGCGGGTCATCCGGGCGATCTGTGTCGATGACAACTCGGCGATATCCCGCTTGTCCCAGAACGTCTCGACAAGACCCCCTTCACCGGCGGTTCGGTGGAAGGTCATTTCGGGGCTGCCCGGACGTTTCGCGTCCGGCTGATGCTTCGTGGCGTTCATGATATCCCTCCTTCAAAGGGGCCGTCACTTTTCTTTGTCTTAACCTGGTACATGATTCATGAATTTCACTCGCAACGGCGACACACAAATTCTGCGCGGGTGGCTGGGGGCGAACGTCACGCTGCCTCCATCATTACGCTGCCCCTCGATTCCCCAGCCACCCGGCGGTGTGATTATTGCCTCGATTGTCGGTCAGTGGTGACGACTTGGATATCATTTCTCAGCAGTTCCACCCCCGGCATCCGCATAGCCACCGTTTGGGCCAACTGTTTGAGATGGTAATTCGGTGCTGTTCCGCCCAGCGACACGAGCCCCTCGTGAACTCGGACGTTTAGCGTTTGCAAACCCGGATAACCGGTCGCGGTCAACGCCTGTTCGACACAGTGTTGCAACGTTTCGTCCGCCGAGGGGGCCTGTGGACTGAGCTTCGCTTTCGCGACGGGGGAACGCATCGGTGGGGACTCCTTGTGAGAACTCTCGCCGTCGATCAATAAAAAAACCCCTGCCGCACAACTGTGCGAGAGGGGCTGTCATTGCCGCTATAAAATGAAAAAACTCCTCGTAGCGAGCCGTTCGCACGAAGAGCATCATACTCCCAGGTCCCACCGACATGGGCGGTCCCTTCACTTGTAACTTTATAAACGATAGGCCTGGGTGTCAACCGAATCTTGACCGGATCCGTTTTGAGGTCGTGTCTGGCGAGCGTTCCGCGTCGTCACCGTTTCAGTGCCGCGTAGGATTTGTCCATCACATGGGCGATCTCGATCAAGGTTTGTTTTCGCTGCTGCAAAACAATTCCCGGCGGCGCAACAGGTCTGGTTTGCTCGATTCAGCGCTGCTCATTAAAAAACCCAGGTCCCACGCACAATCGAGCGGCCTGTTAGACCATGGTCGTCGAACGGCCTTATCAGATAGGCCCATACGGTGCCCATTGCGCCGCGCCGGGAAATCGGTTACACTGGGCGAATCGATTTCTGCTCTGGTCCAGGCGACGGATAGTTCAAAATCCTGTAAGTCGCGCGAATGCATCTCGCAATGAATGA
>CALFYU010000102.1 GCA_937952455.1 uncultured Planctomycetaceae bacterium | reverse complement strand
GGGCTCATTTCCGCAAAACGTGGCCGTCTACGTTCCCTCGAAGTAGATAATTCGCCCAGCCTGCTCAGCAAATATCGGGTGCTGCGTGGGATTGTAAAACGAATACTTGTCGTGTGTCACAATCCGTGTCGCGTCCGTCCAGGGGCCGGTCAGGTCATCCGCCTCAGCAAACCACACCTCCCCCAAAACGGAGCGACCACCGACCTGGACGAAGATCATGACCCATTTGTCGCGAAAGTTATTCCAATAGACCGAACCGCGGTGCGCCACGACTGAATCACCGGTCTCCGTATCCCGGAATCGGAAGTAGGCTTCGTTTGGCTTCAATTGCCCCTTTTTTATGAGTTGTTCCTGTATTTGCGGCGTCCAGCGGACCGTATCTTTTCTCCAGGCGAATACCAATGTCCCATTGGCATCGCGATCTAACTCCAATTGGTCCTCGTGACTTCCGGTGCGAAGACAGGAATACGTTTCGAATTCGTCAAGATCCTGAATTGCTTCGGCATTCGCTTTGACTCGGACCAATGGATAGGGATCGGCGAAATAGATGTAGTCCGCCTCGCCTACCCGATAAATGAATGGATGCCCGAACGGATACAGCGGCGCCCGCATGTCGAATTGTTGTCTCTTCTCGAATTGTTTCGTCTCATCATTGAACTCCACCAAACCTCGTTCATAAACCGAGATTGCCTTCCCGGGTTTCACCTTGACGTATTTAGCAAACATCCGCTGGCCCTCCTGCGCGTCGGTCAGCGTCACCAGACCGTCGATCCAAGTGGGACCTTCGCCGGGCATGGGCGCGGTTTCTTTCGCAAAACCGTCGTTGTCAATAAAATAATCCAAGTTCACGCCGCGACTAGGATCGACACCGTCGGGGCCGGGCAGAGGCGTCGTTGCTCCGGGCACATGAAAGTTTCCCAATGGATAACTGGGCCGGTTTGTATCTCCCCAAAACCAATAGATGCGGTCGCGAAAGATAGAATTCACAACACTGTCCGCCCCCAAGACCTCGGCATTTAGCACAGGGTGAGCGATTGGTACAGATTCTCCCAAGATCTCACTGTCTCGAAAAATTCCTCCGCCGGTCACGCGGTAGAGACGTTCCGCGATATTGATTCGCTTGATCTCGATGGTGGCACTCCCACCCGGGGTTACCGTCAACGGAAGCCCCCGGTAGCCGAACTCGTCCTGGGGAAACTCATAACCGTGGCTGGACACGTAAAAATAGACAGTTTGATCCATCAAGCCCGGTTCCTTGAACGCAACTACTCCGGCAGAATCCGTAAAGTAGCGGCAGTCATTCACGGTCCGTAATTCCACAAGGGGGACACCGCGATGAGTCTGATCGTCTTCCACCTTGATCTTGAAGTATTCCGTCTCGCCCTGGGCTCCCCATAGGATGACCGCGAGCAACAGAGATTTAGAGAGAATCATTTTTTCGCCTGCAACCGACAAAATGGCCTGCGGAAGGGTGAACAGCACTTCGAGCGCCGTGAGACATTTCGGCCCCAATGAAGTATCGTTGATGATACGATAATTGCTCGGAGGTCGCGACTTTTATTCCCAAATGAAGAGCACCATGTTCTGGGCGTGATTATGACGACGCTGTGCACGGAATTCTATGAAACTGCATCTGAGTTGCCTGACCGATCGCTTTTCGAATTTCCGGCCGCGAGGTGGAAGGCTGAAGAATCGCTGACGTACGGTGCCTTGGCCTTGCATTCCGCAGCTGTGGCCGCAGTGCTCTCCGATTTTGCGACACGCGGCGACCGCGCCCTGTTGTTGTTTCCCACGGGGAGTGCTTTCTGGGAAGCGTTCATGGGTTGCCTCACTGCCGGCGTGATTGCCGTACCGTTGCACGTCCCCAACCTCAACCGCGAGAGCGAACAACTCGCTGGTGTCTGTCAGGACTGCAACCCGGCGGTGCTATTAGCCGATGAAAACGTTGCGGAGATGTTGGAGAAGCGCAAAGATCAGCATACCTATTTGCGCAACACGACCGTCATCACACCACAGCAATGGCGCTCCCAATCTGGCAGGCCAAATTGCGTTGTGTCCCCCAACGATATCGCATTCCTACAGTACACGTCCGGCTCAACGTCGCGTCCCAAGGGTGTACAGGTGTCACACGCAAACTTGCTTGCAAACCTGCGGCTGATCCGTTCGCGCATGCAAATTGATTCTGCGAAAGATCGAGCAGTCACATGGCTGCCGCACTATCATGACATGGGACTTGTCGGAAGTTACCTCGGCGCCATGTTTTCGAAGCTGACCAGTTGGTGCATTCCTCCGGAAGAATTCGTATTGAAGCCGTTACGCTTTCTGCAGCTGATTTCGGAACACAGCGCGTCGATCTGTGGAGGCCCCGACTTCAGCTACCGGCATTGTGTGGAAAAAATCAGCGACGATGATCTTTTAGGTCTCGATCTGTCATCCTGGCGCGTGGCGTTCGTGGGTGCGGAAAAAATTCGGGCAAATACCTTGGATCGGTTCGCGGAAAAGTTCTCAATGTGCGGATTTCGCCGCAAGGCGTTCTTTCCGTGCTACGGACTCGGTGAGGCCACACTGATGGCGACCGGCGGACCAGTCGATGCCGAGCCTGCGTTCAAACCGGTGAGCACAACCGGTTTGCTCCAGCAACAGATCGCCTGTCCAAAATCGCCGGCAGATCGAACTCGCCTGGTGGGCAGTGGTCAAACTTTTCAAGGTTCTTCCGTCAAAATCATCGGTCCCGACGGCAAACCATTGCCCGACGATCACATCGGCGAGATTTGCCTGGCCGGACCATCGGTCACACGCGGATACTTTGGGCGGACAGATCACAATGACGAACTCTTCATCAATCTGAAGATCGATGGACATGCTCAACGATATCTACGCACCGGCGATTTGGGATTCTTAACTGCTGGTGAACTATTCATCACCGGCAGAAACTCGGAATTGATCATTGTGCGGGGTAAAAACCTGCATCCAGAAGATATCGAGGAATGTGCCTGCGCCGCCAACCCCATGATCGCACCGGGCGGAGCATTGGTGTTCTCGATCGATAATGACGGGCAGGAAGAATTGATTGTGGCGGCAGAGATCCGAAGGGCGTTCATACGTGACGCCCCATTTGAAATGATTGTCTCTGAAATTCGCCAGGCGGTGAATTTGTCGTTTGGCGTCAATCCGGCCGAGATTCTCCTTTTGCGGCCCGCTACACTTCCAAAGACCACCAGTGGGAAGTTGCGCCGACTCCCATTTCGACAACTCTACCTCGACGGTGAAATCAAAGTCCTGCATCGCGAACTTGATTAGGTCGAAGAAGTCGATGTCGTTGGACTTGATCCCATAGAGCAACGACAGCGCATCACCGACGCCATGTTATGTCTTGAGAACTCGACGTCTCCCCGCATCGATCCGCGGCGCAACCCCGCTCGGGCGGGTTGATGAATTCGAAGGCTGTCGCTCATTCACACGGGCGACCAATCGCTCAATTGTCAGGCGGCCACCGGTAGCGCGGCACTCCCTATCAGTCGCGCTGTCACTCGGTACGCCGGACATAAACATAATACGCCCCACACAACTCGTTGCCAGTACTATCCAGCATCCATGTCTGGACCGTCGTTGGGCCTGAAGAGAGATTGGCTCGAAATCGGACTGCTTCGGGATCGTCGGCAACCGGACGGGTTTCCTCAAATGTCTCACCGATTTGCAGACGGGCTTGGGTGATCGGCAGCGGCTCGCCTTTGAGATATCTTCCGTCAGTGACCTTTGTCGCATCGCATCCCTCGTGCAGTTTCAATCCACTTTCTTTCGGCCAGCGGCGCAGTTCAAATTCGTATGTGGCCGGTTCAGCCACGGTCACGTGCCAGGCACCATTCTTTTTGACGCCCAGCCGGATTTGACGTTGCTGGTCGACGAAGACATCGAGCCATTCGCAAGCAGAGAGCATTAATGGGTTCTCCGCGGAATTGCCGAGGATCACTCGCTGCGGCTCAAGTACGCGATCCTGCACACCCCGCCACCAGTCATTCAAGTAAGCCCGCATTTTCGCGACGACCTCCGGGTGCTGCGACGCCACGTCGTGGTCTTGATGTGGATCGGCATCTAGGTTGTACAGTTCGCGATTCTCCAAAAGTCGCCACCGCTTCCAGAGCACAGCAGCACCATTTTTTTGCGGAATGGCGGGGTTCCCGTCGGTGTACGTCACGCGAAACTGCGGCATGCGGCTGTAGTTGATGACTAACATCCGCTCCTCGAGCGCATCGTCTTCGCCACGGAGGAGCGGCGCCAGGTTTTGCCCATCCAGATACGCGGGCAGATACTTCGCCGCACCGGCCAGATTCGCCAGCGTGGGCAACAGGTCCTGCACATGAGTCAATTCGGCGACGTCGCGCGGTTGGCCGAGTCCGTCGGGCCAACGGATGAAGCAGGGGACTCGGTGGCCCCCTTCCCACAGCGTCGTCTTTCCACCCCGCATGCCGGCATTGAAATAGCGCGGCCCCAGCGTGCTACCGTTATCCGTGAGAAACACGACAACCGTGTTGTCCATCAACCCCGACTTGATTAGAAACTCGTCGAGCCGCCCCATGTTCTCGTCGACGTTGGCCCCCATCGCGAGAAAACTAACCAGGTTTTCCCGCTGGTCCGGCGGGAGATGTTTCACGACGTCCGGATGTGCGGCCATCGATTCGCGAATCGCTTCCCGGTAATGATCGGGAACGAACCACGGCGCGTGTACCGCGTTGAGCGGGATGTAGGCGAAGAACGGTCGGCTCCGATCTCCATGTTGCATCCACTTGATCGCTTCGCCGAAGTAGATGTCGGTGCAATAGCCGTCGTAGGGCTGACGCCGGCCGTTGTGGATGTAGGTGCCGTCGAAATAATCGTTGTTCCAGTAGTCCGCGGCACTGCTGATGTGGGAGGAGGGAAACCAGAGTGCCTCATCAAAGCCGCGGTCTTCGGGCCGAAACGGATAGTTGTCCCCCAGATGCCACTTACCAAAGATGCCGGTGCGATAAGCGGCGGCGCGAAAGACATCCGCCATTGTTTTCAATTCCGGCCGTAATAGCGCTCGGCCGCTGCTGACATTGATGGCGCCGTTGCGAAACGCGTCCAGGCCCGTCATCAACTGTCCACGGGTGGGTGTACACATCGGGGCCACATGAAAGTCCGTGAGCCGCACACTCTGCCGCGCCAACTGGTCGATGTTCGGTGTATCGGTGAGCGGATTGCCATGACAGGAGAATTCGCCATAGCCTTGGTCGTCGGTCATCACGACAATCACGTTAGGCGGTGCCTGGGCTGCGACAGCAATGCCGCACGACACGGCCAGGATCGCAAGTATATAGCAAAGTTGCCTGGGAGACATGGCCGGGGTTCTCCAATGGACTCGGGCGATCGGTCGCGTAGCCACCAGCTCGATTCATGAGGTTGTATGATTGGCTGTTGCTTGTCAAGCGGCGATGTGGTGATGATGTCTCTACCCCATCCCTCGATCCGAGCAACGGGATTCTCCAGGCCTGGGGGATCGCTTCGAGGCAGTCTGATCGGCGAGACGTGTCGCAAAAGGTGCGACTACATCTCCAGGTCCGGCTCGAGCAAGACAACATCAACCCCGGGCCGTGCCAGCTCGCGTTTGACGTTGACTTTGCCGGCTGGGAACTGCGACGGGTGGAAATGCTGGCATTTCGGCAGACTCCGGGTTTGCAGGCCACGGCGGTTTTGGGGGCTCACCTCATTTTCAGCGGGTGCTCTCGGCGGGCAGCCTCTCAACGATCGTGTTGGCCAATCGGTTCTCTACGAAAATGAAAGATGGGCTCATTCGGCAGGTGGCCACCTGCCTGCGTCATGCTCGGCCCTCGAACGGAAATCAACGTAATCGGACTTGGTCAGATCTTCCGCGGCGACCGGCCCAGAGGACGGGCTCAGGGGACCGGCTCAAGGGTTGGATTCAGTGGTTCGAACGGGCTACGTAACTTTTTTGGTTTTTGCCACTTGTCGCAGCCGTGATCTCCCAGCAAACTTGGCCCCAAACTTCTCATCTTGAAACTGCATATGCGGCATGCTACCTTGGTTGACGAGGGCATTGTCTCCAAAAAGTATTGGGGCAATGTTCCTATACTTATTCAACATCCGTCTATTTCCGTTTTGGAGCGCTCGCAGCGCGTTTCGTTTTTATCTTTGTCCTTCTGCTTTCCGTCACTTTCTCTTCGGTGGATAATTTTTTCCATGAATACATTGAAAACCCGAAGCAGGGTGAGAGGCTTCACCCTCATCGAACTCCTCGTCGTGATTGCCATCATCGCGATTCTCATTGCGCTGTTGTTGCCGGCCGTGCAGCAAGCGCGGGAAGCCGCTCGTCGCACCCAATGCAAGAACAACCTCAAGCAACTGGGTTTGGCCATGCATAACTACGAATCGACATTTGGAAGATTCCCGTCTTCGGGGCAGGGGCTCGGCAGTGGCCCTTACGGGCAGAACTTTGACCGTCATTCATTTTTCACGCACGTGCTGCCCTTCATTGATCAGGCGAACATCACAAACGAATTCGACTTCGGCTCCTATTACAATGAGACGCCTGAGAACATCGCCATCACGAAGATCGCGCTGCCGTTGTACCTTTGCCCCAGTGCCGCGCTACGCGAAGGAAATACTGACAGCGAAGGGTATGGCGCCATCGATTACGGTCCCACCATCCATACGAATATCAGTCCGGTTACAGGGCTTCCCGACAGCGCCACGATGGTCCATGGAGGGCTGCGATGGGAGGGAACTGACCTTAGACAAATCACGGATGGACTGAGCAACACCATGGCGCTCGGGGAATGTGTTGGGCGAAATGATTCGATGGACTCGTTGTACGCGGATCCCGTCGTCGCTGGGAGCATGAGATCACATTGGCGTTGGGCAGAACCCGACAATGCATTTGGTGTTTCTTACACGCCGAATTTCCATCGGAGTCCGTGGGGAGGCCCTCCCTCCTGTCCCTGGGTTAACATGAACTGCGGTCCAAACGACGAACTGTTCAGTTTTCATCCTGGAGGATGTCACGCATCGTTTTGTGATGGAAGTGTCCGGTTTCTTTCGGAAAGTATGGATTTCCGTGTGCTGCGCGCCGCGGTCTCAGCCGACCAAGGAGAAGTTGTTGGAGAGTATTGACGTGCAGCGTATTGCTGATTCGCCCATATGAGGCGGTCGCACTCCAGCCTGCAGCGCTGCGCGGCGGCTCAATCCCTGTCGCTCTACCATGGTCGACCTACGTCTGTTATCGTACCTGGCGAGCACGACAATATCGCATGGGCCCGGTGATGGTTGCGCCGTAGCGATTTCGTGCCGCCAGATCGGTGTTCGGGCAACTTTGCGATTTCAATGCGCCTGACCGTCATCGATTCCCACCTCCCAATCTTTCTCTTCAAGAGGTCTACCCATGTCGATTGCCAAAGTCACCGAGATCACCGCCTCATCAACCAAGAGCTTCGAGGATGCGATTCAGCAGGGAATTGCTCGCGCGGACAAAACGCTCGACAAGGTCAAAGGAGCCTGGATCCAAGAACAGACCGTCGCCGTCGACGGTGGCAAAATCACCGAATATCGCGTCAACATGAAGGTGACGTTCATCCTGAAAGACTGAAACGACCACCTTAGTTCCAGTCGAGCGGGGCTGTGCCGCTGGCAAAAATCCCAGACTTAAGTCCGCGCTGTACGCATCTGCCATCCCTCCGTCTGAGGACAGCCGGGACGTGCTCGATCAGGCCGTCGCTTTGCAAAAACTGTGCGGCCAGTGTCCGTTTATGATTCAACATCCGGCCGCCCGAGTTTCTGAAACGCAGGCGAATCGCGTTTTTTGCCGGGGCACGATGACGGCCATGCACGAAATCCCCTTAGACGAGCCGGCGACGCGCAATGCTGAACATGGCCAGTCACGCGCCACCAACGTCGGAATTGCATGTTTAGCCGTCGCATCTAGCAGCTTGGACGTAATCACGTTTTTGACGTTGGATCAAGTTTTCGCTTCGGCAATGACCGGCAACTCCGCCCTGCTCGGCATCGCGATTAGTCGAGGCAATTGGGTCGCTGCGTCGAAACCGGCCATCGCGCTGATTGGATTTGTCATCGGCACCGCGACCGCCACAGCCGCCTCCAACGCAAACTTGTCAAGTGCGCGGCAAAGGGCGGCATTAATGAAGCTTCTTTTGCTCGAAGCGACCTGCCTCGCGATATTTGCACTTGCACGACAACCTAGCAGCGATGGGATGCCGATCGTACGTCACTCCCTCCTGATTCTGCTGTGTGCGTTCAGCATGGGAATACAAGTCGTCGTGGCCAAGACAGTCGGGGCGAAGGGAGTGAGCACCATTGTCTTCACCTCCACCGTCGCTGCAGCCGCGTCTTCCCTCGTAAACATATTGTTGGGCCGGCAATCAGGTCCCCAGGTGCGCGATGACACCGTACGCCAGGTCCTGAGTTTCGCAGCCTACGTTTGCGGCGCAGTGATCGCCGGGATATTGGCTTGGAGCAAATTCGTGCTTCTCGCATGGTTGCCGGTCACGGCAGTGCTCCTTGCACTGGTTTGTTTCAAGACCCGCGAATATGCAGGACGGAAATAGCGTCCCAAACCATTCCGACCGGCCGCCGCATTGTGTCCGCTCATGTTCATGATGCCGCGCAGCAAAGGGCCGTTCATGGCCGTCACTCACTCGGCACAGCGCGACGAGGCAGGATCACCAGTACGGACGTTGCCGTTGATGCAATGAACGCTGTGAGTTGTTAGGATGGAGCCTGTTCGGTGTGCCCCGCCGCTAAACGATTGGACGTGTCAAAAAGCACAATTCGTCACGGACAAAACAAAGAACAATCACCGATCGTCCCGTCACATTGAGGCGTGAACTCATGTCACAAGTTCTCACACCAACCCCAATTTATTCGGCAACGTTTCTCAGGCTAGCATTGGGGCTGGTCTATTTTCATTTCGGCGTGCTCAAATTCTTTCCCGACCTTAGCCCGGCGGAATTGATCGCAACGCAGACGGTGATGATTGTCAGCTTCCACTACCTCGATGCCCAATCTGCTCAGTTTGCGCTGGCAATTCTCGAAACGTCGATCGGCCTGGGGCTGCTTCTCAATATCCTTCCACGGGTTACGTTTGTTCTTTTTCTCATTCACATGGTTGGGACCTTCTCACCGTTGCTATTACTGCCGGAGCTCACGTTTAAAATCGCTCCGCTGGCCCCGAACATTGAAGGCCAATACATCTTCAAAAACATCGTTTTCGTCGCAGCCGGCTGGACCGTGCTACTGCCGCAAGTCTTTCCCAAGCGCCAAAGCGAAAGTGCAGGCGTGCAGCCTAAGAGCCAGTCTTCTAATACATAATTTTACCCGTGCAACCCGCTGGCTATCAGTTGGTTCAGGCTGACGTAGAACATCATTTCGCTCGTTTCTCGATTGCGAACATGGTCACGGCGGTAGCGGGGGTGCCAAGCGAAGGTCCGCTTGACAAGGCACAGTTTCCGCGAGACCTGCACTGCAATGGTGTTGCCTGATTGTTTGGCGAGGGTGACTCAGAAATCCCCGCGTATACCGCACACGCTTCGCAAGTAGAATCCCCCATCTTTTAGGGGACGGGGGATGTCGGCTATGCGGGCTGTCCGGATTCGGCAAGGTTTTGGTACCGCTGTGCCGGGTGTCGATGGACGCAGTTCGTCACTCCATGATACGACGGTCGGCGAATTTCAAGAATCGTGTGTTTCCGCCCGGTTTGCCGCTTGACACTTAAGGATCTGACCCTTTACAGTGAGAAAATCACCTCATTTTATTGGTGGAAATCCGCAAGCGATGACCTTTCCCCACACAATCCGATGGCGATTGCTCGCGATTCTTGTGATCGTGCCTGTGGGAGTTATGGTCGCTTCGGAGGAATCTGCAGACGCCTTTTGTGGTGACTGGCTTGTGCAAACCGGCGAAGCATTGCCATCTGATGACGAAGAGCATGCGCTTAACAATTCCGCATCAGCGAACCCAGAACACCACGACGCGCAGGCCCCGCTGACGCCGGGCAAACCGTGCGACGGTCCTATTTGCCGTAGGAACCAGGCGCCTCTTTCCCCGCCCGATCGCACGCCGGTGATGCCGGTGCGAATCACGGACCATGCCATTGCACTGGCATCGATCTCGATCGTTAATGCGGAGTGCATTGTGCGTCTCGCCGAAACGGCTGCGGTTTCCCGCGACGGCTTTTACGCGCGGGTTGAACGCCCCCCTCGAGGCTAATTGCTTAGCGATTCGATCCGGAGGGCATTGCGGGCGCTGCGTTTCGCGCGCGACACTACGGTCTTGTGATCGAATGCGCGTTCACGTGCGCGCGATGATGCACGCCGCTGGCATCTCGCTTTACTCTTTTCCAATGCGTCCTGCTGCGCGCCGGAATTTTTTTCCAACCGCGACAACACAGCGATGGCAGGTCAATCATTTCTTTCATCCGATTGGAAGGTACTGAAATCATGCATCGTAAAATGTCACGCCGAACCGGCTTTACGCTGATCGAACTGCTGGTCGTGATCGCCATTATCGCGATACTAATATCGTTACTGTTGCCAGCTGTGCAGCAGGCCCGCGAAGCGGCCCGCCGGGCGAGTTGCAAGAACAATCTCAAACAGATTGGCCTGGCCCTGCACAACTACCACGACGCGCACCTCTGCTTTCCATTCGGGCAGGGAGGGACGGGCAACAAGTATTCGGCCATCAGCCAAATACTGCCGTACTTCGACCAGGGCAATGTCTACAACATCGTCGACTTCAATCTCGACATCAACGATCCGGCGAACGACATTGCTCGATTGACCGAACTGACGGTGCTGCGCTGCCCAACCGATTTCGAAAACAGGCAGCCCGCCACCGGGGGCGCAGTGAGCTACAACGGAAACAAGGGGAGCAGCATGGTCTGGGGTAGCACCGATCAGAATGGCGTCTTTTATCGCGACAGCAATGTACAGATACGCGACATCACCGACGGCACGAGCAACACGGCCGCATTCAGCGAACGCCTACTAAACGACGGCAGCAACGGCATCGTCTCACCCGACTCCGATGTTTTCCGGTCAACGGCCGATCCCACCGATGTGGATGATGCAATCGCCCTTTGCTACACCGTCGACATTAACAACCTCGCCAATCAATTTCCGGTGATGATGGGCGCCCCGTGGATGCATGGACAGCACTGCTACATTCACACCGATACGCCCAACCGCCGCTCTTGCGGATTTAATACGACCGGCGAGGCAACGATGCCCGCCAGCAGTCGTCATACCGGGGGCGTGCATTTGATGCTCTGTGACGGTTCCGTGCGGTTTGTCAGCGAAAACATCGACCGCATTCTGTGGCGTGGTGTGGGAACGCGGGCTGGTGGAGAGATTATCGGAGAATTCTAGAAGGCAATTGCGAGGTGAAACCATGACTGTCGCTCACCAAACCCTGCGGCGACCGACCGGACTTGCGTTGCTGCTGCCGCTTCTGCTCCTGCTCAGCGGCTGCAGCAAGCAAGGGTCGATGGCTGCGCCGGTCGATGAAGACCAGGCGCATACGACATTGGTGGAGACACTCGATGCCTGGAAAGCCGGAAGACTGCCAGCCGATCTGCGTTCGGCGTCGCCGGAAATCATCGCGCAGGATCCCGACTGGGAAAACGGTATGAAGCTGCAGGAGTATGAAGCGGTTGGCAAAGGCGACAAACGCGATGCCAACCTGGAATGCCAGATCAAACTGACGATGGTCGATCCGCAGGGAACGATCGTCACAAAATCGGTCACGTACATCGTCGGTACCGATCCCGTATTGACGGTATTCCGCAAAGTCAACATGTGACGTCGTGCAAACCCAGCCCTCCCCGGAGTCAACTATGTCCACTCGATTGCATTTATTCCCCGCCGTTGTCGTGGCCTACCTGGCCGCCATTGTCACAGCAGCCGCTGCTGACCCAGCGCCGGAGTCGTCCGGCTTACCTCCGCTCTCGCCCGAAGCACAACAAGCTGCCGACCGGCTCAAGGCGACACTCCGGGCCGAGTCTGAAGCAAGGCTGATGCTGGACGACATTCTCGAGGGAAGCCGCATGGGGCCGGGCTCAGGCTGGTTCGCTGTCGCCAAATCGAAAACGCGTTTCGGCTGGGAGTATGTGGCGAAAACGTTTGACAAAAACGGCGATCGGATCGTCAGTGGGATGGAATTCGTTGGCGAACCGGGTGATTTCGAGCGGCTCGATCGTGACGGCGATGAGGTTTTGACGGCCGCTGACTTCGAGTTTAACAATCACGCGATGGCGCGGACGTCGGGCTACATGCTGTTCATGACGGCCGATCGTGACGGCGACGGACATGTAACGAAAAAAGAGATGGCCGCCCTCCTTGCCGCCCTCGACCGCGCGCCTC
>CALFYU010000101.1 GCA_937952455.1 uncultured Planctomycetaceae bacterium | reverse complement strand
TCGTGTGGGGACATTATCATCGAACATCCGTTTACCGAACTAGAACCGGACGACCGCTGTCGTTCCCCGAAGTATAGCAACCACGGCACGGCGACTGAATTCAACAGCCGCGAGAATTGTCCTCCCTCGCGACGTTCGCCTCCGCCGATGATTGAATCCACCACCCCCAAGGCGTTATAGTATCGAATCCCCGTGATTTGCTGTGATTTTCCCGCAATGCCCGGCGATACCGACTGTGATGGCGTTCGCAATGCGCCGGTAGCAAGGGAGACGCAAAATCGAGAGTTTCTTTTCGAAAAGCCGCGCGGACCAAGTCGCCGGCGAATTAATTCTAGGAGTCAAAAATCGTGTTTGAACAGGTTGCCGTCGTGGGCGTGACCGGTGCAGTGGGCCGGATCATGTTGCGGCTGTTGGAGGAACGTAACTTTCCCGCCAAGAATTACAAATTCATTGCGTCTGCCCGCAGCGCGGGGAAAACGCTGACGTTTGGCGGCAACGAATACACGATCGAAGAACTCACGCACGATTGTTTCGACGGCTGCGATCTGGTCATCGCCAGTACGCCGGATGACGTCGCGGCTGAATATCTCCCCTCCGCCGTCAAGGCCGGCGCGACCGTCATCGATGAGTCCGGCTACTGGCGGATGAAGCCGGAAGTGGCGCTGGTGATTCCCGAAGTCAATCCACAGGCGGCATTGGACGCTAAGGGCATTATCGCCAGCCCGAATTGCTCGACCACCCAGATGGTCGTGGCGCTCAAAGCCCTGCACGATGCCTCACCGGTGCGGCGCGTCGTTGTCAGCACCTATCAGGCGGTCAGCGGCGCTGGAACTCAAGGGAGTGTCGATCTGGTCGCCGGCTCCAAGGCACATCTCGATGGCGGCGAATACGAGTACCGCGCGTTCGCCCACCCCATCGCCTTCAACGCCATTCCGCAAATCGGTAGCGAAAAGGAAGACGGCTATACCAGCGAAGAGCTGAAGATGGTCTACGAGACCCGCAAGATCCTGGGTGACGACTCGATCCAAATCAACCCCACCTGCGTGCGGATCCCCGTCGCCAATTGTCATAGCGAAACGATTACCGTCGAAACCGAGCGGCCGATTTCGCCGACGGAGGCGCGGGAGTTATTCGCGAATTTCCCGGGCATTGTCGTGGATGACGACATTGCCGCCGGCAAATATCCGCTCCCCACCAGCTGCACCGACCGGGACGAGGTCTTCGTGGGCCGCATCCGCCGCGACATCTCGCATCCCAACGGGTTGAGTTTCTGGTGCGTCAGCGACAATCTCCGCAAGGGCGCGGCGACCAACGCCATTCAAATCGCCGAATTGATCGCCGAACATCGGTTTTCTAAAACGGCCGCGAAATAATCCCCCACCCTCCGGCAGAGCCGGGGGGTGAGAGAAATTGGCCGTTCATTCCGTCCGTTTTTTGTGCTGGGATTCCATTTTTTGCGGGACATCATGGATCATTTTGAATATCGCGACGGCGAACTGTATTGCGAAGACGTGCGGATCGCCGATTTGGCTGCCGAGTACGGCACGCCGCTGTGGGTCTATTCCCAAAACTCCCTGCTGCAGAATTTTCGGGAGATTCAAACGGCATTCGCTGAAGCGGAACCGGTGATCTGCTACTCGGTCAAAGCCAACTCGAATCTCAGCATCCTCAAGCTGATGAATGAAGCGGGGAGCAGTTTCGACGTCGTCTCCGGCGGGGAGCTCTTTCGCGTCAAGCAGGCAGGCGCCGACACCACTCGCGTCGCCTTTGCGGGGGTGGGAAAGACCGACGCGGAGATTCGTTTTGCACTCGAGTCGAACATCTTGATGTTCAACGTCGAAAGCGAAGCGGAACTGGACGCGATTGCCGCAGTGGCGGGCGACATGGGGGTCACGGCGCCGGTCGCCTTGCGGCTGAATCCGAATATCGACGCTCAGACTCACGCCAAGACCACCACCGGCAAAAAGGGGAACAAGTTCGGCATGGACATCGAGCGGGCCGGCCAATTGGCGGACAAGGTGCTCTCCGACAAGCGGTTGTCGCTGATCGGCATCCACATGCATCTCGGCTCACCGATCCTGACGACCGAGCCGTATGCCCGCGCCGTCGAAAAAGGGGTGGAGGTCGTCAACCAATTCCGGGCGGCCGGTCACGATACCAATTGGATCAACCTCGGCGGCGGTTACGGCATCAATTACAAGCAGCAGGAGGCCCCTCCGGCGAAGGCGTTCGCGGACGTGATCGTCCCCGCCATCCGTGCCGCCGGCTGCCGTTTGGCGCTGGAGCCCGGGCGGTTTATCTGTGGCAACGCCGGCGTGCTGATCAGCAGCGTGATCTTTACCAAGCAGGAAGGGGGCAAGCTGTTCGTGATCCAGGACGCGGCGATGAACGACCTGGTCCGCCCGGCGATGTACGACTCCTTCCACCGCATCTGGCCGGTCAAACCGGCCGTGGCGGCTCCGCAGGATTTCGAGGGTGAAATCGCCGGCTGCGAACCGGTCGACGTCGTGGGACCGGTCTGCGAATCGGGTGACGTCCTGGCCAAACAGCGCTGGCTGCCGCCGGTTTCCCGCGGCGACTTGCTGTGCACATACAGTGCCGGTGCGTACGGCACGACGATGAGCAGCAACTACAACTCGCGGCCCCGCGGCGCGGAGGTGATGGTCGATCGGGGTGAACACCGCTTGATTCGCCGGCGGGAGACCTACGAAGAACTGGTGGCCAACGAAATCCTCTAAGCACGAGTTTTTGAGGGTTGGAAGCGTGTCTTGAGGGTTGGACAGTCAGACACTCCTCCGCACTCCGCCCATAACAAATTGCATCGAAAAAAGAATCAGTACTAAAACTAACAAATTTGAAATCGTATCAGAGTGACGGCGATTGCT
>CALFYU010000100.1 GCA_937952455.1 uncultured Planctomycetaceae bacterium | reverse complement strand
CGGCCGCACACCGGCGGAGTTATGCGAAGTGCATGCGACGATCGCCCGCAGTGTGCCGCTTGACGCGTTGGAACCACACAAGGTGGGAACCAACGGGAACGGGGCCTCGAACCGGCCGCTGTATGTAATTTGTAACAGCGGCAACCGGTCGCGCAAGGCGTGCGAGAAATTGATCGAGGCGGGCTGCGCCAACGTGGTCAATGTTGAAGGCGGGACCAAGGCGTGGGTCGATGCGGAACTGCCGGTCGTGCGCGGCAAGAAAACGATTTCACTGGAACGACAGGTCCGCATCGCGGCGGGGAGCCTGGTGCTGCTGGGAAGTGTATTGGCTTTGACCGTACATCCTTACTTCGCCGGATTGGCGGCATTTGTGGGTGCAGGGCTGATTTTTGCCGGCGTCACCGACACCTGCGGCATGGCGATGATGCTGGCCAAGATGCCCTGGAACCAAGCCGGCGGTGAAGGAGAGCAATGCCGTACGGCCTAACCTTTCTACACTCATCGAAACCATGTTCATGGTAAAGGAACAATAGTCATGTACTTTCAACGATACTATCTCGAATGTTTGTCACACGCGTCCTACATGGTGGCGGACGAAAAGACCGGCGTGGCGGCGGTGATCGATCCGCAGCGAGACATTGATCTCTACGTCGAAGAAGCCCGTGAACACGGCTTCAAGATCGAACACGTGATCCTCACGCATTTTCATGCCGATTTTGTTGCCGGGCACATTGAATTGCGGAACAAGTGCGGGGCGCGAATCTATCTGGGCAGCCGCGCCGAAGCGGAGTTTGATTTCCAGCGATTGGGGGACGGCGACGCGATCCAGTTCGGCGACGTGCGGCTGGAAGCGATGGAAACGCCGGGGCATACGCCCGAGGGGATTTCAATCTTGGTGTTCGACATGAACGTCGATGCCGTACACCCGCAGTCGGTGCTAACGGGCGACACGCTGTTTATCGGTGATGTGGGACGGCCGGACTTGTTGGCATCAATCGGGGTGACGGCCGATGAATTGGCGGACATGCTCTACGATTCGCTGCACAACAAGCTGATGAAGCTGCCCGATGCAACGAAAGTCTATCCGGCGCACGGTGCCGGTTCGATGTGCGGCAAAAATCTGAGCGACGAAGCTTCGAGCACAATCGGCGAACAGCGGCGATACAACTATGCCTTGCAGCCGATGACGCCTGAGGCGTTTAAGGAATTAGTCACAGCCGAACAACCCGAGGCGCCCGACTACTTTGTGCACGACGCGATCTTGAATCGCCAGGAGCGCGCCGCGCTGGATGAGACGATGCAGCAGACGCTGAATCCGCTCGACCTGGATCAGGTATTGAAACTTCAAGACGCCGGCGCGCAATTGGTTGACGTCAGAAATGCGTTGGAATTCGCCGGCGGCCATCTGCGGGGGTCGCTCAATATCGGGCTGGAAGGTAAATACGCCACCTGGGCGGGAACGATGCTCGACAAGACGCACCCCATCGTGGTGATCGCTGAAAACAGACAAGAGGAAGAGGCTGTAATGCGGCTGGGGCGGATCGGCTTCGACAACGTCGTCGGCTTTCTCCGCGACGGGCTGAATGCACTGAATGATCGTCCCGATTTGCTGCAATTGACAGAGCGGATCACGGCGCAGGCACTGGCCGAACAGCTCGCCGACGGTGAGGAGACGACAATTGTCGATATTCGCACGCCGTCGGAATTCGGCCCGGCACATATCGAGGGAAGCCGAAACATTCCGCTCAACCATCTGGATGAGCGGCTAGAAGAGATTCCCCGCGACGGCACGGTGGTCGTCCACTGCGCCGGCGGTTACCGGTCATCGATCGGGGCCAGTTTGTTGCAAAAGCATGGATTTGACAATGTCGTCGACCTCGTCGGCGGCTTTGGAGCCTGGAAGGCGTCGCAATTGCCGGTTGTGCCGGACGCGGCGCACGTGTCGTAAGTGTGGGAACAGGATGGGGATCGACATGGATACCGCCGCATTGAGCGTACTGTTTGGCGTCGTCATCGGATTGGCGCTGGGGCTGACCGGCGGCGGCGGCTCGATCTTTGCCGTGCCGCTGCTGGTGTATGCCTTGTCAGTCCCGCCGCACGAGGCGGTGGGAACTTCGCTGGCAGCGGTCGGGGGAACGGCGGCTTGGGGAGTAGTACAACGTGTTCGCGCTGGGCGTGTGGAGATCCGCACCGGGTTGTTGTTTGCCGTGACCGGCATGCTCGGCGCACCGTTGGGAACGTGGTTGAACTCTCTGCTGCCGGAGAAGCTATTGATGGTGCTATTCGGCGGTCTGATGCTGGTGATCGCGCTGCGGATGTGGTTCCGCGCCGCCCCACGGAAGACTGGCGGCGCGGACAGCAATTGTGCAGCGGACCCGACCGCAGAGACTGAAAATCCCGCCACCTGCCGACGGGATGCCGAAGGCCGTCTGTTTTTGAATTCGCGATGCGCGATGTTGCTGATCGGGTTAGGGTTTGCAACCGGAATTCTATCTGGACTGTTCGGC
The DNA here is from genome assembly GCA_937952455.1 of uncultured Planctomycetaceae bacterium. Classification (GTDB taxonomy): domain Bacteria; phylum Planctomycetota; class Planctomycetia; order Planctomycetales; family Planctomycetaceae; genus Symmachiella. The sequence goes on along the minus strand of CALFYU010000100.1, from coordinate 3,869 downwards.
GTGGGCGGCGGCTTTGTAATTGTGCCGGCGCTGGTGTTGTTCAGCGGCATGCCGATTCATCGGGCGGTCGCGACGTCGCTGTTGGTGATCGCCTTGGTCAGTACGTCGGGGATCGCATCGTTTGTTTTGTCTGACCGCCCTTTCGACTTCACGATTGCCGCGCTGTTTACCGGTGGCGGAGTCGTCGGTCTGTCGCTCGGTACGATGGCGGGCCGCCACATTTCGGGGGCATCGTTGCAGAAAGGATTCTCGATGGCCGTCGTCGCAGTCGCCGTGTTTATCGTGACGAAGAGTATGTTTTGATCAAATGACCAGAATGGCCGGATTTCAATCGGGAGAATACCATGAACACCACACGACGCACATTCTTGGGAGCTTTGGCAGGAATCGCTGGATTGCAATGGGCGCAACTAGCGTGGGGCGCTCCGCAACGGAGGCGAGGTCGCGGCGGTCCCGGTCGCAACGACCCGCAATTCCAACGAGACCGGGACGTCTTTCACTATCTGTTAGCTCATCACCAGGAAATCGAACGCGAAGTCACCCTTCGCCAAGACGGCGTGGAAACTCGCACGGAATCGGATACCCCACAGGTCGCCGCCGCCATTCAAGAGCATGTGGCAGCCATGCATCGACGCGTGACGAACAACCAGCCCATCCGCCGACGCGATCCGCTGTTTGACGCACTGTTTCGAAACGGCAAGTGGACAACCATGACGGTGGAAAACACGCCCCGCGGCGTGCACGTCACGGTGACCTCGGAGAAGAAGTTCGTCGTCCCGCTGATTCAAGCTCATGCGAAAGTGGTCTCGGCGTTCGTCAAATTCGGCTTCGCCGAAGCGCGCAAGAATCACCCTGTCCCGCAGTAGCGGCGATTAAAGCAGGAACTGCGCCCGCAAGGCGAACACGACTGCCGGATCGTTGAACCGCACCGAAGGCTCCACGACCTGCAGGTCGGCCGTCAGATGAAACCAGGGCGTGATGGTGGCGTTGTAATAGACCTCGCCCCCCTGCAGATTGTCGACGTCCACACGCCGCAGGATGGACTTGAACGTGCCACTGAGGCCGCTGTAGAAATAACCGATTCCCAGCGAGTCATTCTCGCGGCCGCGGATCATCCCCTGCGCTTGCAATCCGACGTTGCCGATCCAGCGGTAGGGGGAGGTGTCCTCGTCCGCCAGACCCCATTGACTGAGGATGCCGACGTTTCGCTCCGGATTGCACGGGTCGACCCACAATTTCTGTTCGGCGATGTAGATCAACGACCAGGAACCGCTCTCTTGACCGGCGGTGATTCCCTGGCCGGGAATGAACGCCCAGTTGAGCCGGTCCAGTGAGGAATAATGGCCGCTGGCCCAAGTGCCGCCGATAAGTTGCGATCCCGGCAGTCCGCCGAACTCCGTGAAGAAACGCCACGCGCCGAGGACGTTCGCGCCATTGTCGAATAGGTCTTCAAAGCCGCTGGTCGTCGGCGAGTTGTTCGAGTCGTACACCATGAGCGCGCCTTGGATTTGCTTCCCGTTCATCCGTAGGACGCCGGCTCCGAGCATCGATAACGGCACGGTTCGCGCGACCGAGATCGGCAACAGCATCGACGTGTTCATAAAGCCGGTCACGCCGCGACCGGTTTGTGGATAGAGCATATTCCACAAATCGAGCGTGTTGAACTTGCCGAAGGCGAGGGCCCACTCTTCGCTGAGTGCCTGTTGAAACATCAATCCAGTGATTGCCGTTTCATTGTTGAGCGAGGGGTACAGCAGATTAGTGTTCACCGGCGCCAGCGGCGTCGCTTCCTGAATCACGTCCTGGCCGTAACGCGTTTCAGCATGCAGGATGGTCGTGAAGCCTTCGTTGAGGCCCAGCTTTGCGCCTTCAAAGATGAAGAACTGATCGAGCTTGCCGCCGTTCTCGAATTCCCGCTGATTGCCGCCGCTGGTGACCCCTTGGTAGAAATTGGTCAGCGAGGCGTTATAGAGGATGCCGCTCTCGGCCAAACCCGATCTAGCACCCCCTAAGTCACCCAGCATGTACGGCTGCGTGAACCAATCGGAACAGGAATCACCGCCGCTGAAGGAAAAGCTGGGCGTCGTGGCGTCGCACGCGGTATCACCGCACTCCTGTGCGGAAGCCGTAACGCCGCCAAGAATTGTGAAACAGACGACGCTGAGTCCGAGGATGTCGATGTAGCGTTTCAAGATCGCGACCCCATTCCCTTGGAGTGTGGATGCAAAAAGAGCTGCCTGTATCCATTAATCGAGACTCGGCGCAAACGACATCACGGATTCCCTCACCATGCATAGAACCTGTGCAACCGGCAAAGTCCAGGCGCTGGCGGACGAGGGACGCTATGTCCCAATTTGGGGATTCACCTAATTTAGGCGCCGGCATGGGAATTGAGAGAGGAGAGGCTTCGTCGGCGATCGCTACTCGAACCAACCTTTGCGGGCGAGGTAAACGCCCATGCCGAACACCGTGACCAGCATCACTCCGATTACGATCAGATAGCCGTAGGGAACGCCCATTCCAGGCAGATCCTCGAAGTTCATGCCATAGATCCCGGAAATCAAAGTCAACGGCAGAAAGATCGCCGACAAGATCGTCAGCATCCGCAGGCGGTTCTCCACGCGCTGTTGGACGATCCCGTCGTAGGTCTGCTGCAGGTCGGTGACGCGCGACCGGGCGCCGTCGATCATTTGACCCGAGACCTGCGACAATTGCAGAATATCGCCATACAACGTCGAACTATCGGTAACCCGCAAATGCCGTGACTCGACCGTCCGCAGGATACCTGCACAGTAAGTGTGGTCGTCGTGCACCGCGGCATAGTGACTGATCTGCCGCCGCATCACGGCGATTTGTTGTGGATCAATCCGGTCTGGATCGGCGTCGAGTTCGGCGGCGAGTGCCTCGGCACGCGTCCGCACATCGAGGGCCGCATCCAGGTTCTTCGTGCCGATTTTCGCCAACAGGTGATACAGCAGCGCAGAGACGCTGCGGTCAAATAGCTGCACGTCCTCATTGAGATCGTCGATTACGTCCTCAATGGTGTGCTCGACGTCTCGATGAATCGTAACGATAGTGGTCGGCAAACAGAGGATTGAGACGTAAGGCTTGATCAACTGATCCCAGCCGAGATGCGTGGGGATTTCGAGATAGAACGCATTGCGCCGCGAAATAAATCTCGCCGTCCGCTGTGGCGCCAGGCAGGCCACAAGAATCGATTCGGGCAGCTGATAAGGCGCGAGCAAGCTGCGCAGCTCGTCGTCGTCGGCCGCCTCGATATCGATCCAGCGCTCTGTCTCATCCTCGACCCATGCGGCGGACAGGCTCGTCTCCGGCAGGGATTCCAACATCGACCGTTCATTGATGCCGAAGATCCGCAATTTCATGGTTGACCTATCGTCGGCGAGTCGTTGCGCATTTGCCGAAACTTCCATTTGTCGAGCGGGCATCAAGCGGGACGTCCGTCGTCGTGTTGCCAGAGGGACCAAGGTGACTAACGGTCTTCCATCGGGACGTATTGGCGTTCGTTGGGTCCCATGTAGATTTGCCTGGGTCGATTGATACGGCTGGTGGGATCTTGCCGCAGCTCCTTCCAATGCGCGATCCAGCCGGGTAAACGGCCGAGTGCGAACATCACGGTAAACATGGCCGGGGGAATGCCCATGGCACGGTACAAGATGCCGCTGTAGAAATCGACGTTGGGATACAATTTGCGCTCGATGAAGTATTCGTCGTTGAGTGCGACCTCTTCCAGCCCCTTGGCGATGGGTAATAGCGGTTCGTTGATTACCATTCACTCGATCACCACGGTGGATGCCTTGTGCAGAACCGTGGTCCACGGGTAGCTCTTCTGGTAGACAGGGGTCCCG
>CALFYU010000099.1 GCA_937952455.1 uncultured Planctomycetaceae bacterium | reverse complement strand
TTGCTAAGCCGGGACCCACAATTCGTGTCTTGGCTTAGGCTCAAGCCGAAACAACCCAATTGTGGTATTGCGGTTGGCTCGACCGTCGTAGTAGTTGACATCGTCGTGATGAGCCGTTAGCGCGAAAAGGACTTGCGTTTCAACAAGCGCTTTCACCTCCCATGTGATCGAGACCTCTTCCGCATGAAAGCTGAAATAACCATAGGCATATGGGGCGTGATTCTCGATCCCTGCCCAATCGCTTCTTGCGTCGAAGATGTCCCCCGGTGAAAGGCGTGACCGTTTGGGATGGCAGTCGAGGCAAAACTGAGCACAATCCGGAAATTGGTCGTCATGCGTCGCCTTGGCTCGGACGGAGATGGTTATTTGCCCATTCGCCAAACAATATCCGCCCTTTTCGAGTCGATAGACAAGATTACCGTCTTGATGTTGAATCAGTAGGGTATTCTCGTCCATATCGTTTGTTCCGGTTGACGACGGTCTCTGAATTGGCGAACCGGACCGCAGCCGGGAACTTCCACCGACCATCTATAGCTTAACCAGTACCGCGCGCCAAAATCCAAATCAAGCCGCCCACTGCAACAAAAAATCCCGCTGATCGCCGCATCGTGGGCAATTAACGGGAAGCAAAAGAGCCGCCGGAGAGACTTGAACCCTCGACCTACGCATTACGAATGCGTCGCTCTACCAACTGAGCTACGGCGGCTTGAATCTTGGCCGGATTCCGTGCTGCGACGTGCAACGGCACTGCAATGGTATATCTTACGTTGCACACATTTGCAAGCCGGATGCGCGGCGGCGGCAAGGTGTTGGCTCATAAGGTGATGGGGCGGTTCTTCCTTACCGAGTCGGGCCGGAATGCGGGGCGTCGGGGAGCGGGTTTTGACTGATTTTATACTCCTGCCAGCGTCCCTGGACGAGGTCGACGATTTCTCGAGGCAGTACCGCACCCTGAGGCCAGCGGCGGGGGTGTCCTTCTTCGGGAAGTTTGGCTGTCGCGTCGAGGCCGAGCTTGGCTCCTGCGCCGGCAATCGGGGTGGCATGGTCCAGGTAATCGGCCGGTCCGCTGGTCTGTAAGAGGTCTCGGGCGGGGTCGAGGTTCGCGCCGACTTGAAACCAGACCTGTTGCTCGTCCTGGACGTCGACGCCCGCATCGACCACCACCACGATTTTGCAATGCATCAATTGGTTCAGGCTCCAAATGCCGTTCATCACCTTGCGGGCCTGTTGCGGATAATTCTTGTGGATCGAGACGAAACAAATGTTGCGCCCGCCGCCGCTGCGGGGGAGGTGAAAATCCTCGATCTCGGGCAGGAACAATTTGATCAACGGCCGAAAAATTCGCTGGGCGGCGCGGTTTAGGAAATACTCTTCGCGCGGCGGTTGGCCAAAGATTGTTGCCGGGAATACCGGGTGCGCGCGATGTGTGAGCGCGGTCAGTTGCAGCAGCGGCCGCGGCGCAGGCGGCGTGTAGAAGCCAGTGCGGCTGCCGAACGGGCTGCCCAACGGTGGTTCTTGTGCGGCATCGATATAGCCTTCCAGGACGATCTCCGCGTGAGCGGGGGCCTGGAGCTCGATGCTGCGGCAGTCGACGATTTCGACGTTCTTATCCCGCAGAAAACCGGCAAACACCAACGGGTCGCTATCGGCCGGCAGGGGAAGGGTGCTGACGAAGTCCAACAGCGGATCGCCTCCCAGGGAAACGGCGACGGGGGTCTGCCTGCCCAGCTGGCTTGTTTTTTGGAAGTGCTGATATCCGACGTCATGCGGCGTCCAATGCACGAGCAGGGAGGTCGGTCCGTGGATTTCCAGCGGCACGTTGCCGACGTGCCGGGTTCGAGTTTCGGGATCGATCGTGTGTATCTGGCCCCGGGTGATGAAGGAATTGGATTCCAGCGGGCGGCAGTGGAGTTGCGGGAATTCGTGGAGATCAACATCGCGACCGACTTTGACCACCTGCTGGCTGACGGCCGTGGCGACCGATTTTGGGGGCAGAGTCGTCAGTGGCGAAACCTTCGGCAGCTGCTTGGGTTTTTCGAGCCAGCCTTCCGTCAGAGCAGGGCGGATTAACCCGGCGAGCCGCTGTGCGACCTCTTCGACGTCGGAAACACTTAGGGCGCGGCACATCCGTTTTTCGCTGCCCAACAGATTTACGGCGACGGGGAGCGTGGACTGTTTGACGTTTTCAAAAAGCAAAGCCGGGCCGCCGTCGTCCGCCTGCGTCACCCGGTCGGTGATCGCGGCGATTTCCAATACGGGATCAACCTCGGCAGCGACGCGAATCAGTTCGCCGGAGTCTTGGAGGTCGGACAGGAAATCGGCGAGGTGGTCGTACGGCATGTGCGTGGCAAATGAATACGGGGTGCGGGTATCCGGGCAGTGTGGTAGAAGGGGAGGATTATAACAACATCGAACGCGTCTGACTTGTGCTCACCGCCCGGAACATTGTTGAATGTCGTCAACCTTACCCTGCGACGGCACTAGAGCGTAGGGCGGGTCGCGACCCACCTTTCG
>CALFYU010000098.1 GCA_937952455.1 uncultured Planctomycetaceae bacterium | reverse complement strand
CGAGCATCGATTCGGGTGTGAACTCGGTGTCGGCCGTGATCACGACCGACTTCTTCGCCCGACTGAACCCCGATGGCGCCAAGAAAATGAGCGAGATCGCACTGGCCAAGGTCCTGACGCTGACCATCGGCCTGATTTCGACCGGCGTCGCCTGCGGCGTGGCCTACATTGTGATTTCCCGCGGCATCAACATCTTCGAAGTGATGCAACCGGCGTTCAACATGTTTCTGGGTCCGTTGGCGTCGTTGTTTCTGATCGGCATGTTCCTGCCGCGGTGCACCGCGCGTTCCACGCTGCCGGCGGTGATTCTGGGCACGATTGTGGCCATCGTCTGGAGCTATTGGAAACCGATCATGGCCTCACAGTATTGGACCTTGATCTACAGCGATTGGGACCCGACGGTGGCCATCAATATGGCGCCGACGTTTACGTTGTCAACGATGGCCCCCTTGATCGTCTCGTTCGTCGCCGCCGGCATCTTGGGCCTGCTGATCGAGCGCGGCGGCACGCATTCCGGTTCGGAATTCACGTGGCTGCGGATCATGAAAAGCCGCCCCGATGAGAGGGCTTGAGGCTTGACGCGACAGGCTTGAGGGGGGATAGATATACGTTTGACGCTGGCGCACCGACCTCGATGGATGGCCAAGAGCCAACCTCTAGCCACTGACCACCGGCCACTCGCCACTCGAACATGCTGTGCCCGAGTCTCCCGACCCCGCATAGGCCCGACCGCAGGTCTCCCCACGGCCGGTCAATTCTCCGCGCCGATCGCCACACCGCACAGAATCGCCCGTCCAATCTCCGGCGATAGCGTGATTTTCAATTGGTCGGCGATTCCCACACCCTTGAATTCCTTCACTAACACGCGATTCGTGCCGCCCGATTCTTTGGCGATGTCCAATCCGCTGAGCACCTCTTCGCCTTGCAGCGAGACGCCAAACACACGGTGGCCGCCTGAAACGTCTTCCGGTTCGGCGAAGTACAGCCGTACCGTGTAGTTCCGCGATTGCTTGCTGCCGCCGGGGAGCGTGATCGTGATATCCTGCGCCCCTTCGACGCCGGAAGCAGCCACCCACTTCAAGTCGGCCCCCTTCATCCGCGCGGTATGATGGCGGAAATAGCCGGGGTTATCCCCGGTGACGTTGATCTCCACGTCCGGCGAGGTTCCACCCACGCTGGGGTAATCCAACCACAACATTCCGGATTTATCCACGCGGTCGCCCGGGGCGCCGAAATTGACCCCCAGTTGCCGCGGTTGTTCGTCCGGTTTCTTCAGCGCGTTGTAAGTCCACAAATCGGCTTCGGGAACGTGCACCAACGCCAGAGACGTGAAGATCGAATAACCGCAGACGCAGCCATGCGCCATGTTCGGCGCGTTCAATACGCCGCCGGCGGGGATCAAGCTATTGCGGCAGCCGGAGCGAAAACCGGTCAGACGCCCGGTGGTTCCGGTCTCCACGTCACAAAACCCAGCGTCCGCTGCGCGAAACGTCAACAGATGTTCGTTGGCGATGGCGTAATTGCAGTGGTGCCCCTTCTTGGTGAATTCCCAATCGATTTCCTCGCCCGTCACCGGATCTTTGCGCTGAATCGAATCGCCGGTTTGAATGTTATACGCCAAACCCGGCCCCCGCTGGTCGATCACCTGATCCTTCCACAAAATCACGCGGTCCCACAGGTTCTCCGGGTGGCCGGCAAAGCCTTTGCCTTCGGCGTACTTCCGCCACAGCTCTTTGCCGTCCTTGCCGCGATAGGCGATCATCCCTTTGTTATTCGAGACCATCAGCACGTCGTTGTCCTGCGAATAACTCAGCCAGGTGGCGATCATATCCGTCGTATACCGCCAAATCTCGTCCCCGGTGCGGAGATCCATGGCGACCACGTCCCGATCGGGTCCCGCCTGGGGGATCTTGCCACGCCGCTTCCAGTCGAGGTACAGATCCTCGATCATGCCGTCGAAGCAATACAACTTGCCACCGTTGATCGCCACGAAGGGGAAACTGAATTTCGCTTCCTTTTTCCAGACCGTCTCACCGCTATGACGGTCGAGGACCTGCAACTCCACCGGCAGACGGCCTTTGCCTTCCACATCGCGAAACACCTCCGCGACCAGCAGATCTTCGTAGACGCGGAAGCGGCCCCATTGTCCTTCTTCTTCCGGTAGGGTGAATTCCGACATCACTTTCCCGGTCGCGGGATCGTAGCGGCGGCAGACCTGTTCGTTCACGAGATAGATGCCATCTTCGACGGCGACAAAATTGAAGCCGGCGATAATCTCCTCGAAGTCATTGCCACGACGTCCCGGCTGAATTTCGTCGCTGTCTTCCAGCGGAACCTGCCACAACAAACGTCCGGTATAGATATCAACTGCGGAGAGTTTGCTCGGCCCTTGCAGAAACATCCGTCCGCCGATGACGGTCAGACTAGGCCCCCAGTAGTGCCGGTTGTAAAACAGATCGCCGTCAGCCGACGGTCCGCCGAACCACAAGACCCCTAGCGGCGCCTTGACCAGTTTGTCTTTGGACATCAGCGTATTGGCCGGATCGCCGTATTCGTGCGTCCAATCGGCCGTGCCGGGCAACGAGCCTTCGCGGGAAATTGACGACATGTCCCCCACGCGGCGGACTTCGGCGTTTGGTAGTCCCAAAGCGGCAACGAAATGCACCAACATCTCATGTTCGACTGCCGACGTTGCTAAAAACGCCACGCCGCCATACGGGCGAAGAATTTGAAACGTGTTTTGAATCACGGAGGCCGCATCGGAGATGTCGCCCGATTGTCCATCCTCCGAGGCGACGAGCGTCGCCAAGTAGGGGGGCAAGCCAAACTCCAGCGGCTGGCCGACGTGGGCTGAAACGCGTGTGCCGTAGACACCGGCAGCATCCAGTTCACGGCGGACGCGATTGACTTTCTCCGCGTCGCGATCGATGGCGATCACCGGCAATTGAGATTGCCGCAGCAACTCGCGTATCAGCCGTCCATCGGAGACACCCATGACGAGCGCGTATCCCACGTCAGACGGTGCGCCCTTGAGCAACAGAGCCGCTTTTTCAGCAGTCGCAGCATCGGACGCGGCGAGTTCGGCCGTGTCGGTCACGTGATGTTGCGTCGCGGTTTGTTCGCCACCGAAACAGAAGAACTTGCCGTCCAGCGTCACAACAAACAACCGATCATCCGCCGCCAGCATCGTGGTCGGCGTTCCGTCAATGGCAGCCGACCAACTCTTTTTCGCCGGGGCATCGTGTAGGATGCTCATCAAACGGCGGTGCACAATTTGGAGAAGGATACTACGAAGTTGTAAACGATCTTAGCGGTACTTTTATGTCAATATGTGCATCTGACTGGAGCACTACAATGGACACTCTAGCTAGAGATTCAATTGCAATGTCTGGATTTCCTCTAACAGAAAAAGCAGTTGATGGTACAATTGAGGTAAAAGTTAATGGAATTATAAATACCTCTTGGTATTTTGAGCAATCTTCAAACTCAGTAAT
>CALFYU010000097.1 GCA_937952455.1 uncultured Planctomycetaceae bacterium | reverse complement strand
TGCAATGCAATCGGGGCGGGCGCAGCCCGCAAGAAGCCGCAGTTCACGTGCTGCACAAACCGTGACCGTGTCGAGCAGCAGCGAACGCCGAATTGCGGCTTCTTGTGCCTGCGGCACACCGATTGCTTCGCAATCGCTGCCACCCCAGTGAAAACAAACTCTGCCAAATGCTAATGCCCGTCCGGCATCCGCGCTGCGACCTCTTCCTGCGTCAGGTCTTCCTTGTGTGTCGATATCGTCCATACGTGGCCAAACGGGTCTTGCAGCGTGCCGTTGCGGTCGCCGTAGAATTGATCTTCCACGGGACGGCGTTCGCGGCCGCCGGCGGCGATGGCTTGGGCGAACAGCTTGTCCACGTCCTCCACGTACAGCATCAAGCTGATGCCGGCGCCCCCTAATGCTTTCGGGCCGCGATATCCCAATTCCGGGTGTTCATCGGCCAGCATGATTCGCGAATCGCCGATTTGGATCTCCGCATGTCCGATTCGTCCGTCGGCACCGGGCATCCGCATCAGCTCCGTGGCATCGAACGCTTTCTTATAAAACTCGATTGCATCGGCGGCGGCGTCGACGATTAAGTACGGGGTCGCGGTGTGATAGCCGTCGGGGATTGGTTTGACTGGCATGGGATCGCTCCATTTTTGCGGTTCGTCAAATAGGGGGTGACCCCTCGGCGGAGCCGGGGGCTGAGGGAATGCGCGGTGTTGTGTTATGGGCCGAAGCGCTCTTCGGTCCAGGGGTCGCCGTGGTTGTGGTAGCCGGCTTGTTCCCATAAACCCGGGCGGTCTTCGGCGACGAGTTCGATCCGCTGGACCCACTTGGCGCTCTTCCATGCGTATAATAAAGGAACGACCAAACGCAACGGCCCGCCGTGGTCGGCGCTGAGCGGGTGGCCGTCGTGCCGGTCGGCGAAGAGGGCATCGGGAGAGAGAAAATCGTCCAGCGGCATGTTCGTCGTCCAACCGTCGTCGTAACCATGGGCGACGACAAAATGGGCGTCGGGCCGCACGCCGGCGCGGTCCATGAGTTCCCGGACCGAGACCCCCTCCCACAGGTTTCCCAGGCGTGACCAGGTCGTCACGCAATGAAAATCGGAGAAGACCTTCACGCGGGGGAGTCGCTGGAATTCGTTCCAAGATAACGTCAGCGGCCGCTCGACGAGGCCGTCGATTGTCAGTTCCCAAGTGTCCAAAGCGACGTGCGGCACGCGGCCGTATTGCAGGACCGGCCACTTGCGGGTGCGGGTTTGGCCGGGAGGAATGCGATTGTCGCGGCGGGTGTCGCTGCTGATGATCACGTCCTCTGCATGGTCATGATGCCCCGGGGAGTCGCCGTATTGATATTTGTCGGCTTCAGACATGCGGTTCCCTTGCGGAACGAATGATCCGTGAGAGGCGGCCCCAACGAATTCGGCGAGATGCCTGCATCGAGAACACGATTCTATGAAACGACTTGGCAAATGCCAATGTTTCTGTCGACCGGGGACGCACCTGTTTTGAGACGCCCGTGACGGCATTGACCCTATGAGCGGCAGCTAATAAACTTCGCGCTGCAACGAATTTACATAAAATCAGCGTTTTTCGGCCGGAATTGGTCCCGCCGTTGGCGTGATGGGTTTGTCCGCAAATCCGAAAATACAGGGGTCGCGGAAACGCGGCTGAAGAGGCTTCGCTATGGAATTTCTAGATAAAATCGGCGACCTGATTAGCGGCGCCATCGGCTGGTTTTTGGGGCTGTATACGCGGCTGTTCGGCTCATCGAACGACCGTCAGATGCGGCGGCTGGGCTTCGACCGACGGGGCACGGAGACCACGATCGTTCCCGGTTCGTTGCTGGACACGATCAACAGATTGGAGCCGGAGGTTAAAAAACTCAGCGACGAACAATTGAAACAAACGGCGGTCGACTTTCGCGCGCGGCTGGCCGCCGGCGAGACGCTCGACGACCTGTTGCCCGAAATGTTCGCCCGCGTCCGGGAGGTCGGCGTCCGCACGCTGAAGATGCGGCATTACGATGTGCAGATGATCGGCGGCTACGTCCTGCACCAGGGCAATATTGCCGAAATGGTCACCGGGGAAGGAAAAACTTTGGTGGCGACGTTGGCGGTCTCGCTCAATGCGCTGGCCGGCCACGTACACGTGATCACGGTCAACGACTATTTGGCGCTGCGGGACATGGAATGGATGGCGCCGCTCTATCAGGGGCTGGGGCTGACCGTCAGCGCGATTCAAGGAGGCATGGACCCGCACGAACGGCAACCGGCTTACGCCTGCGATATCACCTACGGAACCAATAACGAATTCGGCTTTGACTACCTACGGGACAACATGAAGCCGACCAAGAAATTGCAGGTCCAAGGCCCGCTGCAATTCGCGGTCATCGACGAAGTCGACAATATTCTCATCGACGAAGCCCGGACGCCGCTGATTATCTCCGGCCCGGCCTACGACGACGTTACGAAATATGCCAAGGCCAACCGCATCGCCATCCAGCTGAAAAAGGGCGAGCACTTTGAGGTCAAGGAAAAGGAGCATTCGGCCCACCTCACCGACGAGGGGATACGCAAGGCCGAAGAATTGGCAGGTGTCGAGAGTTTTTACACGACCGGCAACATGGAGTGGCCGCACTTAATCGACAATTCACTCAAAGCGCACTATCTCTACAAGCGAGATACGAATTACGTCGTTCAAGGCGACGAAGTAATCATCGTCGACGAGTTCACCGGCCGCTTAATGCCCGGACGTAACTGGAGCGATGGCTTGCATCAGGCGGTGGAAGCCAAAGAGGGCGTCAAGATCAAGGAAGAAAACCAGACGCTGGCGACGATCACGCTGCAGAACTTCTTTAAGCTCTACGACAAGCTGTCCGGCATGACGGGAACCGCCATGACCGAAGCGGCCGAGTTCTGGAAGATCTACAAGCTCGACGTGGTGGCGATCCCCACCAACCGCCCAATGCAGCGGATCAATTCCCCCGATATGATCTTCCGCTCCGAACGCGAAAAGTATCACGCCATTGGCGAGGAAATCCGCGAAGTGCACAAGACAGGCCGGCCGATCCTGGTCGGCACGACGTCAATCGAAAAGTCGGAGTTGCTGAGCAAGCAACTCAGCAAATATGGGGTCAAGCACGAGGTCCTCAACGCCAAACAGCACGCCCGCGAAGCGGACATCATCGCCCAGGCGGGACGTTTGGGAGCGGTGACGATCGCCACCAACATGGCCGGTCGCGGAACCGACATCATTCTGGGCGGCAATCCCGAAGCGATGGCCTGGGAATCGCTCAAACATAAGTACGAATCGCGGCTGGACGTTCCTAAGGCGGAATTTGAAGAGGTGGCCAGGGCGATCGCCAAACGCGAGGGGATGGATGACGAAGGGAAAAAGGTCTCCGAATTGGGCGGCCTGCACGTCATCGGCACCGAGCGGCACGAAGCGCGGCGGATCGACCTGCAGCTGCGCGGCCGTAGCGGCCGGCAAGGGGACAAGGGATCC
>CALFYU010000096.1 GCA_937952455.1 uncultured Planctomycetaceae bacterium | reverse complement strand
CCTCCACCTCTAAACCCGCCCCCACCACGCCATTCACCGCGATGAATAATCCGGGCTAAGAGGTATCTCAGGGTCCGCTGTACGGACCGCAAACGAACGAGGGACTACAAGTCCAACGGAAAGGACGTCAGCTTCTCAACGCCCGTTTCGGTGACGACGTAATTTTCCTCCAGGCGAATGCCGGCGCGCAGTTCCGGACCGTAGAGTCCCGGCTCGGCGGTGAACACGTCGCCGACCGCAAACGTGTCGTCCCAGCGGGGATTGAGATGCGGGCCTTCGTGTGGAAACAGTCCGATGCCGTGCCCGAGATGATGAAAAAAGGCGTCCCGACGGTATTCGTCCAACATGCTCTGCGCACGCAGGAACAGTTCTTTCGCGCTCACGCCGGGTCGCACGGTTTCCTCAACCATGCTGAGAACATCGACGATGGCCCGCCACGCGCGCTGCTGGTAGTCGTTGGGAGCCGAGCCGACCAACATAGTGCGGCAATTGTCGGCAAAATACCCGCGATATCCGGGTCCCAAGTCGAGTACGAACAACTCACCCTCGGTTGCCGACCGTTCCCGGGGCGGTCCTCCGGGGGAATTGCATTGAAAATCTTTTCCGAACCCCGTGAGCGGCTCGCCGGCAATCTCCACGGCGGCCGCGTGCAGTTGGTTGTACACTTCGATCTCCGTCACCCCCGGCTCAATGACCGCGCGGGCACGGGCGTACATAGCTTCGGTGCAAGCGATCGCCCGGCGGATCATGGCGAGTTCATCCGGATCCTTGGCCCGCCGCAGTGCCCATAATTCCGGTTCAATATCCACAACCGCGAAATCGGCAAATAACTTGTCGAAATGGCGGCCGGCGTTCGAGAATTCCGCACCGATCCGCCGTCCGTACGGACGCCCGCCCCAATGTGAATTCAGCACCGCGGCAATCGCCTCACGCTGGTCCTGCCGCAACGTGCAATGCCACTGTGCTGCGAACGTCACAACGTCATCGGCTGCTGCTGACTCCGGAGCTTCATTGGGAGCGGCCAGCAGACACGTGCCGTCGGCATCGAGACTCACCGCGGCGCTCAGCAGCCCGCCGGGACGAAACCCCGTGAGATATTGCACATGTTCCCGTTGGTTCAAGATCACCCGGTCGATCTCGCGGCGTTGCATCACCGCCAACAGCCGTTGTTGCCGCTGCCGGCAATAGTCCGCATCGAGTGTCAGCGGCTCTAAGTTCGCGCCCATCGAGTTCTCCCCTGTAATTGACTTTTCCTATTCGCAAAAGTTGCCAACGTCAGTTTACAGAAACGCGACCGCTCATTCATATCAACACCCACCGTGTTTCTCGCGAACAAGCGAATTTCGCGCAATCCTGCCGCAGACGTGCGGCCGCGTCCTTGTCAGTGTCACTGGAAACGAAGATGATAAAAGCCCACTTCGCCCGATTCCTAATCCGCAAAGTGCCCCGATGGCGTTATCGTAACGGACCCACTCCACAAAGAGAATTCACGATGAACAACTTGCTTCGGCTCCACTTTATAGCGATTTTAGTGGCGACGACCTCTGTTGCCGTACCGTCCGTTGTATTTTCCGCAGACGCAAAGATTGTCGATACGCCGTTTCGTCAGGAGTATCGCGATCCGTTTATCAAAGCGGATAAGAACAACGACATTCGCGCAGTTGCCGTGGACGCGAATGATCAGATTTGGGCGGCAACGTCTGCCGGTGTGATGCGTGTCACAGAAAACGCCCTCGTCGCCCCCGACGGTGAAACCGTCGCCGGGTCGACCTATGACGTTTTGGCCAACGCGGACGGTTCGTTATGGGTCGCCGCCTGGAACGGCCTGTTTCGAGTCGCCGAAGGGAAAGTCAGCCGCGATGCGGGAATCGAGGGGCCGGTCACGCTCATCAAACGGGCGGGCGAACGACTCTTCGCTGCCACGCCCCGCGGGCTGTACGAGAAGCTGGGGGACAACTGGTCGCTTGTTGAAGGTCCCTGGGCCACCAATATCTATGACGTGGCCGTCATCGACGGCGATCTGTATGTGGCCGCATGGTCCGGCTTGTATCGGCAAACGCCAACCGAGACGCATTGGCTGCAAAGCAAAGGCGAGGCGCTCAGCCGCCGCGTGCATGCTTTGATCGCGGATCGCAACGGACATCTGTGGATCGGTTCCGACGGCGGAATTGACGTCTACCGCGACGGCCGCCGCGTGACCTACATCACACCGCAGCCAGGGCTTCCCCCGACCCAAATTCAATCCCTGAGCCTGGGCCCGGACGGACGATTGTGGGTGGGGACGGCGATCGGCGCCGCTCGGTATGACGGCCGGAGTTGGTCGTTTCGGCACAGTTTGCGCTGGCTGCCGAACGACGACGTCCGCGACGTCGCCTTCTTAAAAGACGGTTCCGCCGTCGTTGCTACGGCCGGTGGACTGAGCGTGATCCGCGCGCGGGAAATGACGCTCAAAGACAAGGCCGATTATTTCGACAAGGTCGTCCGCGCGCGGCACGTCCGTGCTCCCGGCTTGGTGGAGCGCTGCCGACTGTCGACGCCCGGTGACCTATCAACATTCGAACCGATGGACACCGACAACGACGGCATGTACACCGGAATGTATATGGTTGCCGAATCGTATCGTTACGCCGTCACGGGAGCGGAGGATGCCAAGGCCAATGCGGCGGAGGCGTATCGTGCGATGGAATTCCTGCAGACGGTCACGGGTACGCCCGGATTCGTGGCCCGCACGGTGATCCCCGCCGATTGGGACCGCATGGCGGACGGCAACCGCACCTATTCGGACGAAGAAGCGGCCGACCACTTGGCGCGGGAGGCGCGCTGGAAAAAGGTCGAGAACCGCTGGCGAAAAAGTGCCGACGGCGAGTGGCTGTGGAAGGGGGACACCAGCTCGGACGAGATCACCGGACACTTCTTCAGCTATCCGATCTATTACGACCTCGTCGCCGACGAAGCGGAGAAGAAACGCGTCGCGGCGCACGTGAAGCGGATCATGGATTATATCATCGACGGCGGTTACGTCCTCCGCGATACCGACGGCGAAGCGACCCGTTGGGGGGTCTGGTCGCCGGAGAAACTCAACGGTGACCCAAACTGGTGGTTGGAACGGGGCGTGAATTCCGTGGAGGCACTGACCTACCTCACTATC
This sequence comes from uncultured Planctomycetaceae bacterium, assembly GCA_937952455.1. GTDB lineage: Bacteria > Planctomycetota > Planctomycetia > Planctomycetales > Planctomycetaceae > Symmachiella. Next base: position 346 of record CALFYU010000096.1, on the reverse strand, counting down.
GCCAAGCACATCACCGGGGATGAGAAATACGACCGCGAAATCGAGCGGCTGCTCCACGAAGAGGGTTATGCCGAAAACATTCTCACCCCGCTGCGGGCCGGCAGCGACTATTTCACATATATCGGTTACCAATTACTGGCCTTTTGCTATCCCGCGCTGTTGACCTATGAACAGGATCCCGAGCGCCGCGAACTCTATCAAAGAAGCCTGGAGGCTTGGTTTGCGCCGGTGCGGCGGGACTGCAGTCCGCTGTTTGGATTCGTGTACGCGGAGTTCTCCGACGGTGATGCGCGGCTTGATGCCTGCGCAGAACTGTTGCGGGACGTCCCGTTGGACCAGATTCAAT